>NZ_VPDK01000028.1:0-38017 GCF_013417725.1 Acinetobacter sp. YH12233 | reverse complement strand
CTCAAGTGAGCGGTTCGGACTCTGGAGAAACGACGACTTTGTTTAAGGAAATTCCAGTAGGTTGCTTCAAATTTAAGAAAGAAATCATCAATTACGCAAAATAATTCGGTACTATTAAACATCGGGACTAGAGTTTTAAGTTTTGTGTGGTAACTCAACTGATGGCTCTAGTCCTCTTATTTTTCAAGTCAATTTTTTATCCGCGATTCGGGTTATCAATATTCTTATTAACCACCTTATATAAGTTTTATCTTTTAATGGGTGATATTGAGTAAAACGAGTAATGATCATTAACTGAATTGAATCGCTACAAAATATGTAACGATTCTAGTTTAAAACCAAATAAAAAATATTTTAATAATAATTATTAAATTTAAAAACAATAATTTATGTCAGTAAAAGTATATATTTTACTTTAAAATCTTCCCAAATATCCCCCCTCTTTTCCTGCTTGCAATTAAAGCTTTTCAGTCACATGATTAAGTGATCAAGGCTGTATATCAAGTGAGTAAAATCATGACGCCTGAACAACGCTTCCAAGCCATTTTGGCCCAATCCAAGCAGCATGATGAAGAAAAATCCCAGCGCTCAAAGCTGGAAAATAACCTGATCGTGCTCAGTCATGAACTAAAGGAACTCGCAGAACGCATTGAGGAACAAGTCACTGATCTCATCTTCGCTGAAATGGATCATTTTCTAGAGTCCCAAGGCTGGAATTCAGAATTTATTAATACCAGAAATAAAAGATATACCCTGAATGAAAAAAATATTTATCTCAGCGCACTTAAGCCAACGATTGGAAAATTTTTATTTGTGATCAAGCATGACCTATTTGAAAGTACTGAACATCAGGTGGAAGCCTGCTTTAAGGATAGTACGACCTTGAGTCATTTTAAAACTGCCATGCAAGGTGGAGATCTTAAAAATGATATTCCGATCAAGGCGCTTGAAGAATGGTTAAAAGGCTTGCAGTTAACCTTGCAGAAATTAAAAGCTGAAAGTAACAACCTCCAGGCTGATGGTCTGACCTATGAAGTAATTAAGGTCGGTCAGATCCATCATAAAAGACTGCCTAACTTTATCGAAGCCTTTTTATCCATTCTGGAGCATAGATAAGCCTGTTTAAAGTTAGGGTTGGTTTTTAAACTTTATTTACAGGCGCTGTAATTCATTGACCGCACTTCCTTGTTCTGCGAGCCATTTCGCGCGTCGCTGGAACAAGGCTGGAGCAGCCTGATTGACCTGATCAATTAAGATTTGTAGATCAGCACGTACCAGTTTTCGGTTTTCTACCACCACTTGGCCGTTCACCATGGTCATATGCACATCTTGTCCTTGGACTGCATGCACCAGATTGGTATGTAAATTAAATAGTGGTCCCTGATTAATTAAAGGCGTCATTCTCGGTGTCGCAAGATCTACCGCAATAATATCAGCAAATTTCCCAGCTTCTAGCGAACCAATCTGATCCTGCATGCCTAAGGCTTTGGCACCTGTCCGAGTTGCCATCTGACAGACAGACCATGAATCCAGTGCTGCAGCATCCAAACCGGAAAACTTCGCCAATAATGAAGCAGTTTTCATTTCTTCAAACATGTCTAAATTATTATTTTCTTTCTCGCCATCAGTACCTAATCCTACAGCAATGCCATGTTTAAGCATTTCCGTAATGGGTGCAGCCCCCGAGGCGAGTTTCATATTTGAGATCGGATTATGTGCGACACCAACATTATAGTGTTTTAAAATTTCGATCTCTGCTGAATTGGCCCAGACACAATGCGCTAACAGGCATTGAGGTACATCCAGCATGCCCAATTGTTCCAGCGTCTGGATCGGGCGCACGCCATAACGTCGAAGGTTTTCTTCAACATCAAACTTGCTTTCGTTGCTATGCGTGTGAAAACCCGTCTGATATTCATGACACATTTTCTGGATACGTGCCAAGGCTTTTTCTTCAGCATAAAACAGATGTTCCAAGCCAACCCAGACCTGAATTCGCCCATTTGCAGCTTGATGCCATTTTTGAATTAAAGCTTCATTACTATTGAGGGTTTCAAAATAGTTGTGATCTGGATGTTCAGCCACATATGGCACCAGCACTGCACGTATACCGAGTTGCTGTGCGGCCTCAGCACTACCTTCCATATAACGCCACATATCCACAATGGTAGTCGTGCCGGATAGCAGCGCTTCGGCATAGCAGAGATAAGAGGCAATTTTGGAATCTTCGGGAGTCACTACCCGATGCATCGGATCAATAAACTGCTGCAGCCAGTCCCAGACCGGTAAACCCTCGGCTGTACCGCGCAGTAAACCTGAGTGACAGTGGGTATTGATCAAGCCCGGCATCAATAAACTTTTGGGATACTGGTCAACTGCAGCTTCAGGATATTGCTGAGTTAATTCCTGTAATGTTCCTACTTGTTTAATAAGAGCGCCATCAATCAGGATGGCACCATCTTTAATACAGTCCAGGTTTGAATTCATGGTCAGGACATAATCTGCGCTCATAATTTTCATAAAGTAATTCCTGAGATTTGTCCGGTTAAGGGCTAAAGGTTTTACCGAGTGATGCTGGTAAATTGAGTTTCAATAACTTCTTGTCGCGTGAAATGAGGACTAAGACGACAATGGTTGCGATATATGGCAATGCCGATAACAGTTCATTCGGTACTTCTAGACCCAGAGCCTGGGCATGAAACTGCAAAATCGTTACACCACCAAACAGATAGGCACCCAACATCAAACGCGTCGGTTTCCATGCAGCAAAAACCACTAATGCAATTGCAATCCAGCCACGTCCTGCAACCATATTTTCAATCCACATCGGCGTATAAACCGTCGACAAGAATGCACCACCAATACCAGCCATTGCACCGCCAAACATGACTGCACCATAGCGAATCGCCAGCACGTTATAGCCCATGGCATGTGCGCTTTCCGGAGATTCCCCTACTGCTTTCAGTAACAGGCCTAAACGGGTTTTACTCAGTACCCACCACACCAGCACAAAAGCAAGTATGGACAGATACACCACATAGTTTTGCTGGAACAGGACTGGCCCTATGAATGGAATATCTGCGAGTCCCGGAATTTTTAGGTTTTCCAGACCCGGTAAGGCAGTACTGACATAATTCTGTCCCAGAAAGGCTGAAATCCCAATCCCAAAAATAGTGAGTGCCAGACCACAGGCGGATTGGTTGGTGCTTAAAGATAAGGTAAAAAATGCAAAAATCAGTGCCATCAATGTGCCTGCCAATCCGCCCATAAATAAGGCACTGGCGACACTGGCTTCATACTGGCTAGCGAAAGCAAATCCAGCAATGGCACCGACCAGCATCATGCCTTCTACCCCAAGATTGATGACACCGGTACGCTCTGCTACCAGCTCACCCAGCCCGGCAAAGATCAATGGCGTTGCCGCAGCGACAGTTCCGGCAACAATTGCGGTTAATTCAATACTCATGTTGTTATCCTTCTTCTGTCTGGATCAGGCTGCTTGCGCAGTGGTCATGGTTTTTTTGATTTTCTTTTTGGTAAAACGGTAGCGGTTTTCAATCAGGGCATCTGAAGCCAACAGGAAAAATAAAAGCAGGCCCTGGAAAATTCCGGTAATCGCGACTGGGAGTTGCAACTGCATTTGTGCCAGTTCACCACCTAAATAGATCAGCGCCATCAGGAAACCTGAAAGTACGATTCCAATTGGATTTAGTCGGCCCAGATAAGCCACAATAATGGCTGCATAACCATAACCTGGTGAAATATTCGGATTGAGCTGGCCGATTGGACCTGCAACTTCACAGATTCCGGCAATCCCCGCCATCAGACCTGAAATTCCCAAACTTAACCAGATGGCTTTTTTTGCTGAAAATCCTGCATATTGAGCTGCCAAAGGTGCCTGACCACTGACTTCCAGTTTATAAGCCATCAGACTCTTACGGATAAAAACCCAGAACAGCACCACTGCGATGATCGTGATAAAAATTGAGGCGTTAATCCGTGTGCCTTCCATAATCAGCGGCAGGGTCGCGCTTTCCGAGAACATTAAGGATTGTGGAAAGTTCATGCCATCTGGATCACGCCATGGACCATTGACCAGATACATCAGCAGGAAAAATGCCACATAGTTCATCATTAAGGTGGTCAAGGTTTCTTGCGCATTAAAATGGGTTTTTAGCAGCGCTGGAATCAGGCCCCAAATTGCACCACCAATCGCACCCATAATCACCATTAAAGGTAAAATCCACCAGCCGATCTGCTCATGAAACAGGATGGCAATACCACCGCCAAAGATGGCCCCCATAGCCAACTGCCCCTCAGCACCAATATTAAACAGACGGGCACGAAACCCAACAGCCAGACCCAAGGCAATTAAAATCAGCGGACTGGCTTTAATTATCAGTTCACTCAGGTTATAGACTGAGCTTAGCGGCTCAATAAAAAAGATATATAAAGCCTGAGCAGGATTCACTCCAAGCATTAAAAACAATAGGCTACCTACCGCCAGCATGGCGAGTAATGCAAGCACAGGTGAGAGCCATTTCATTAATTGAGAAGGATGTTCTCTAGGTTCTAATAAATGCATATTTACACCTCTTCTCTACGCATGCGCTTCATGGACAGGCTCGGATTCAGCCAATATTGCTGGATCTGCCTGAATACCTGACATGAGCAGGCCAATCTGTTCTGCATTGGTATTTTTAGCCGGGACAGGTGCCGACAGCTTTCCACCAGCCAGAACACAAATCTGGTCGCTAATTTCAAACAGCTCTTCCAGCTCTTCTGAAATCACTAAAATCGCAACACCTTGACGGGAAAGATCAATCAGGGTTTGACGGATAAACATCGATGCACCGACATCAACACCCCAGGTTGGCTGGGAAATAATTAATACTTTGGGCTGTTGCAGGATTTCACGCCCCACAATAAATTTTTGCAGATTCCCGCCCGAAAGGCTGCGCGCTTCCGCTTGTGGTCCTGCAGCTTTTACCCCGAATTTTTCGATACATTGCTGGGCAAAAGTGACAGTTTTCTCAAACTGGATAAAGCCCCATTTGTTTAAACCCTGACGAAAGGCAGTTAACAGGGTGTTTTGTGCCAGCGTCATATTCGGCACAGCACCGCGACCTAAACGCTCTTCCGGGACAAAACCCAAGCCTAGATCACGCCGCTGGCCTGCACTGAGTTCAGAAATGTCATGATCTAGTAGAAAAACCTGACCTCTTTTCGCCGTTTGCTCACCGGAAAGCAGTGCTAGTAATTCAGATTGACCATTACCCGAAATACCGGCAATGCCTAGAATTTCACCCGAATTCAGGTTAAGTTGAATATTGGATAAGGACACGCCAAAAGGATCATCAGTTTCGTAATTCAGGTTTTTCACCTGAAACAGCGTGCGATGTTCGCCTGTATATTCAACATGCGCATACGTCGGCAATTCCCGGCCAATCATTAATTTGGCCAGTTCACTGGTACTATTTTCAGAAGGCAATACATAGCCGGTGACTTTGCCATTACGCAGAATCGTCGCTTCATCACAGAGTTCTTTGATTTCATGTAATTTATGGCTGATATAAAGAATTGAAACACCTTGCGAAGCCACCAGTCGCAAAGTTTTAAATAACTGACGTACCGCTTGTGGGGTTAATACGGAGGTCGGTTCATCTAAAATGAGTAAGGAAGGATTTTGGAGTAGACAGCGGATAATTTCGACCCGTTGTCGCTCACCAATCGATAAAGAAAAAACTTCACGCCGTGGATCTACCGGTAAGCCATATTGTTCTGATACTTCGGTGATTTTAGCCGCTAAGCTTTTCAGGTCTATTTTCTCATCCAGACCTAATAAAATGTTTTCAGCTACGGTCATGGTTTCAAATAGGGAGAAATGCTGGTACACCATGCCAATCCCCAGTTTCCTGGCCATCGATGGACTTTCTATCTGTACTTCTTTGCCATTCCAGACGATATGACCGCTATCTGCTTTGGTCGCGCCGTAGATGAGTTTCATCAAGGTACTTTTACCAGCACCGTTTTCACCCAGGATGGCATGAATTTGCCCAGGTTGGACTTTTAAATTAATACTGTCATTTGCTTTCAATGAGTTATAGCTTTTGCTGATATTGATCAGCTCCAGTCGTGGAATTTGCTGCTCATTGAGCGATGACGTTTCGATGTCATTTGACATGTGAGGCAGATCGCTCATAACTCAGTCTCCACTCATTTTGGCCCAGTCCATAAAGTGATTCATGGACTGGGGGATGATTTTTCAGGATTTACTTTCTTTTATTTTTAAGTCATACACATAGTGAAAGGATTATTTAGGTAATGAACCTTCAACTCCTTTCACATAGAAGTTCATTTTTCCAAGCGCTTCATCTGTCATTTTGCCGCCTTTGGCAATCACCAAAGTTCCATCCTGTTTATAGATTGGGCCCTGGAATGGATGTAATGTGCCTTTATGAATCGCACTTTGTGCATTTAAAGCAGACTGTTTCACCTTGGCAGGAACAGCAGGTCCGAAGTTTTCAATTTTCACTGCATCCTGTTTTACGCCATACCAGAGAGCGGCAGGTTTCCAGGTTTTATTAGCCACTTGCTGCATTGCTGGCGTATAAATTTTTTCCCAGTGCAGTACTGAAGCAGCCAGATGCGCTTTAGGACCAAATTTGCTCATGTCTGAATCCCAACCAAAGGCATAAACGCCTTTTTGCTGGGCAGCTTGCACAACTGCTGGCGAATCTGTGTTTTGCATCAGCACATCAGCTTTTTGAGAAATCAGCGCCAAAGCCGCATCACGTTCTTTACCCGGGTTAAACCATGAGTTCACCCAGATGACTTTGGTTTTGACTTTAGGATTGACGCTTTGTGCACCCAAGGTATAGGCATTAATATTACGAACCACTTCCGGGATCGGGAATGAGGCTACGACACCCAAGGTATTAGTTTTGGTGGTTTGCCCTGCCACTACACCCAGCATGTAAGCACCTTCATAGGTACGTACATCATAGATGCCTAGGTTTTTCCCCTGCTTATAACCGGTCGCATGCATGAATACGGTATTGGGGAACTGCTTCGCGACTTTTTCCATCTGGTTCATATAACCAAAAGAGGTCGCAAAAATTACTTTATTGCCCTGCTGTGCCAGATTACGAATCACACGTTCAGCATCGGCCGTTTCAGGTACATTTTCGATATAAGTCGTTTTAAATTTTCCGCCCAAAGCTTTTTCAGCTTTAATACGCCCCTGATCATGAGAATACGTCCAGCCATGGTCACTGGTTGGTCCAATATAGACAAATGCAGCTTTATCGACTGCAAAGCTCTGACTACTGATCCCCAAACCCATAATTGCAGCCGCAATTACAGGCAGTGAAAATTTTTTCATTATCTTTTTATGTTTGGACATATTCAGCATAAATTGCCTCCGTGAATGCCATTTGAGTTTTATAAATAGCGGCTTTAAAAGATCTGAATCGACATCAAAAATTTTACTGATTGCTATATTTCTATTAATTAGCAACTTCTATTCCAATTCAGTTCAAAAAATAGAACAGGTGGATTGCAAGACACTTATAATTTTTAGAATGATCTGTTCTTTTATTTATTTTTATAAATTACAATTATTTACTACCAAGTATTGAGTATAAAAAAGTTGAACAGTTAAGAATATAAGCCGAGAAATATAGATATCAATCTAAGACAATGAGTAAAGTTGCTAGAAAACCAAGCTCAGCTCAAGGTTGAGAAATTAATAAAGTTGAAAATTTAAAAATTCTTGTGATTTTCTTTTGATCTGCGCTAGATAAGTGCGTCAGCTCTAAATCGTGTGCGCCAATAAATGGCTTATAATTGGCAATGCACTGAATGAATAAAATGGATTTTTAAAAATAGAAAATTAAGGAAAGTATTTTTAGAAAATAGAGACTGGATTGCAGGGTTTTAAATTGAGCCTACAATCCAGAAAATCTGTTTTTATGGTCTTATAAATAATATAAATAAAATGAAGTAGAATTATAAAAAGAATAATTTCAAATCTTCACCGAGATGACCAGAAGTCTTTTTGCAATTGAACCGTTTCCTGTTCAAGTTCCATGATTGGTCCAATCAGCTCAATATTCTTCTGACCATGAGCAAAAACATACTCAGCAGAAACACTCATAGTCGGATTCTCATTGTGGTTTCCAGTACATTGCAATAATTTTTCTTCGGTCATGGCATAGACCACCCGCCCGATATTGGCCCAATAAATCGTTCCAGAACACATGCAGCAAGGTTCAACTGCCGTATATAAGGTGCATTCAGCCAGATAATCCGGCGTAAAATTGCTGGCTGCGATCCGGGCTAAAGTACTTTCTGCATGGTTGACCGTATCAATATTACATTGGGTCAGTAAAACCGTTTCATGATCAGGTGCAACCAGCACCGCACCAAAAGGATGATGGCCTAAAGACATTGCCCGCTTGGCAACCTTATTGGATAATCTTAAAAAAGATAGCATTTGCTCATGGCTAGGCTGTGGCATAAATTACTCTAAAATTAGTAGTTCAATGGTCATAGCTCCTCTAAAAAGAGGATTTTCGACATATATGGAATAAAAAAGCACCCCAACAGACCAGGGTGCATAAAGGAGGAAATTTAATTTAAACAATATAGCGTTTGCTTAGGCCCCATTCCCCCAGAATGCGGCGATAAGTTGTCGAAGAACGGTCAGCTTCAAAATGTGCTTCCATAGTGATATCCAAAGGTAATTCTTCTGGTTTCTGGCTTTCGACCATGTCCTGATCTTCAGCAAAAATTTGTGCGTTAAAATCGTAAACCGCTTGCAGATCACCAGTCGTATCAAAATTACGGGTCAATGGCACAAATAAACGGGTTTGATTATGAGATACCGGACAGCAGGCATTTAGAATTTTCAGGATGCCATTTTCCGGAAAATGCACCGTTAAAATCGCTGAAAATGGTGGATAAACATCAAACACACGTTTCCACAAAAATCCTTCGGGTGCCAGATGCTGCAAGCCATGTGGATAGTTGCTGACATCGCTAACATATTCTGTATGCAAGCCATAAGGAGTGCGCAAAGTGGAATACTTTTGCACGATCGGATTATCACGTGAAGCGAAAGATTCATGATGCACCCAGGCAAAATGCGCCACATCAATAAAGCCTTCCAGCTGCCGGCCACTTGAACCACCGATATCAATAAATGGCGGTAAGATGGATTGGTGCTCTTCACTGTCCCAGGTATCCAGATCAGGGAAATTAGCTTCTGATTCATCCCGGCTAAACAGACTGGTCCAGACCAGACCATATTTCAAGACCACTGGAAATTTGGTTAAGGTAAAACGATCCGATATGTTCGTCAGTTCTGGTTGAGCCGGTATTTTGGTGCATTTTCCTTGAGTGTTGTAATGCAAGCCATGATAAGGACAAATGATTTCTTCACCCTTTACCCAGCCTTTGGTTAATGGCACACCACGATGCGGACAGATATCACGAACCAGATGAATGCTGCCACTCTCAGTTTGATATAGGGCCATCTTCACATCCAGAAGTTGTACCTGCTGTGGCGTAGTACTCACATCCTGAATACGGGCAACTGGATACCAATGCTGAGCCAGGATATTCCAGTCTGATGGGTCAAAGCCGCTACAGTGCGGTTGACTGAATAAATTAAGCACCGGGATCGCATTCATAGTTCACTCACAAATATTTATTGCATGACAACGGCTTAAATTTTTATTTCATTAAGCTGCCTTGTTGTTCTTTTATAAAATTAGCCAAATGCCTGTTCTACTGTCTATTAGAATGTTTCGTAGCCCGTGTTCCAAAAAATAGAACACAAAACTTTTACTGTTCCATTTCTTTGAAAATTGGCACAGAAATCGCTTATCCACTTACATAGAACCAGAATCACTTAGTTTCTAGCTGAAAATTATGTGATTAAAACGATGTGCAGGTGGATTGACGTGATTTTATGAATATTACTTTTTCAAGATTTTCAGAATATTTTATTGCCGTAGCCAAAACAGGCAGCCTCAGAAAAGCAGCTGATCAGCTTTATATTTCTGTCTCCGCGATTCATCGTCAGATCACTCTGGCAGAAGAAGAATTTGGCATCGTGCTTTTTGAACGGTTGCCGAGTGGCCTGAAGCTGACATTAGCGGGTGAATTGCTGTATGCAGATTTACTCAAATGGCAAAAAGAATTCCATCAGACCTGTGTACGTTTTGATGAAATTCAGGGTTTATCACGCGGCAGCATTGAACTCGGACTCATTGCGGCACTCAGTGACGGTTTCGTTTTAGATTCTCTACAATATATGTATGAAAACTATCCCTGGATCAATTTCAATATCCAGATTCAGGAAAGTGATACCGTCTCTAAAATGATTATGGATGCTGAAGTTGATTTTGGCATTCTGCTCAATCCTAAAAGTCATAATCAGCTCGAAGTCATGTCTTTTGTGGAAATCCCGGTTGGATTTGTGATGGCCAAATCTCATCCTTTAGCTCAGGCAGAAAAAATCTATTTTTCCGACACTTTATACTTTAAGCATCTCATTCCCTGTGCCCCTTTAATCATTCATGACTATGTCTATAGCCTGTATAAACATCACCAATTTATGCCACAGCAAAAGCTGGAGTGTAATGACATTCGCATGATTACCTCTCTGGCAGAGCGCAACTTAGGGATTGGGGTACTGTCCTATATCGATGCTTTGCCTTATTTAGAACGTGATGAACTGGTGTTTAAACCGATCATTGAAAAAGGTATGCATCCACTGACCCTTGCCCTTTGTGTGGCACCGAAACGGCAAATTTCCCATATCTCACAAATCATGATGAACCATCTGATCGACCAGATGGAAGATTTGAAAATCAAATTACAACAGCTCAATGCCTCATGTGCTGCCTGATTCATGTGCAGCACAAATAAAACTTATTGGAAAAAAGATATGACAACCTTATGGATTAAAAATCCTCTTGCTGTATTTACCGCAAATGATCTGGATGCCCGTGGTGGCTTGGTCATCCGCGATGGCAAAATTATTGAACTGGTGGCTTTGGGACAAACCCCAGCATCGCCTTATGACCAGTTCTTTGATGCCCAGAATTTGGTGATTACACCGGGACTGATTAATAGCCATCATCATTTTTATCAGACCTTGACCCGTGCTTGGGCTCCCGTGGTCAATGCGCCGCTATTTCCATGGCTAAAAACCTTATATCCGGTCTGGGCCAAATTGAATACTGAACAGCATTATCTAGCCACTCAAATTGCATTGTCTGAATTACTGCTTTCCGGTTGTACCTTTGCTGCGGATCACCATTATCTGTTTCCACAGCAGCTGTCCGATGCCATTGATGTTCAGGTTGAAGCATCAGAACAATTAGGGATTCGGGTCATGCTGACCCGAGGTTCCATGAGTCTGGGTGAAGATTCTGGTGGCTTGCCACCGCAGCATACCGTACAGGATATGGACACCATTCTGCTGGACTCAGAACGGTTGGTGCAGAAATATCACCAGCGTAGTGCTGATGCGATGGTCAATATTGCGCTTGCACCATGTTCACCATTTTCAGTCACCCAAGAAATTATGCGAGAAAGTGCTGCACTGGCAGAAAAACTGGATGTACGTCTGCATACCCATCTGGCCGAAACACTGGATGAAGAAGAATTTTGTCTGTTTAAATTTGGCATGCGCACCGTCGATTATCTGGAAAGTGTAGGCTGGCTTAATTCCAGAACCTGACTGGCGCATGGCATTCATTTTGATGCCGATGAGATCCAACGCTTAGGGCGGGCTCAAGTCGGTATCTGTCATTGTCCGCATTCCAATATGCGTCTGGCTTCAGGGATTTGTCCAACCATGGATCTACTGGAAGCAGGAGCAGTCATTGGTCTAGGTGTGGATGGCTCTGCTTCGGGTGATGCGTCTAACCTGATTCTGGAAGCTCGGCAGGCGATGTATTTACAACGTTTAAAATATGGTGCAGAAGTGATTACGCCTGAACGTGCTTTAACCTGGGCCACACAAGGCTCGGCACAGGTACTGGGACGTGAAAAGCACCTAGGACAAATCGCAGCAGATTTTCAGGCAGATTTAGCTTTTTATAGTCTGGATGATGTGCGTTTTTCAGGGATTCATGATCCGATTGCCGGCCTGTTACTGTGCGGTGCAGACCGTGCCGAACATGTCATGGTGAATGGACAATGGGTCGTTAAAGACCGGGAAATCCTGAATCTGGATCTTGAAGCGGTTCAGGCTGCACATCGTCAGGCAGCGAAAGCTTTACTTGCGGCCTAAAAAATCTATTAGCGAATTGCTGTTATTTAAATATAAAAAGCCCTTCGATATGAAGGGCTTTTTGCCAAGAGATTAAACGCAGAATTAATCTAAAGGATTGCCAATAATATTGCTGATAATCCCTTTCATGATATGCGGTCCCTGCTCTTTACGCAGTTCCTCATACCATTCTTTGGTCACGGCTTCATCTTTCATATGTGTCACATCACAGCGTTTACGTGCACGCAAGACCAGCTCATTGGCACGCTCATTGCGTTTGTTCTGATAGCGTTTCAAGGCATCTTCCAGACCCAGCGTATTAATCTGTAAAGAACGAGCCAGATAGATTGCATCTTCCATGGCCTGGCAACCACCCTGACCAATATCCGGTGTGGTGCTATGTGCGGCATCACCAACAATTACAACACGACCTTTATAGAACTGGGCAAACGGTTCAATATCATGAATTTCAACCCGATTGGTTTTCTGTTCATCCAGCGCGTCAATCAGATGCTGAACCGGCGCACACCAACCTTCAAAATACTGTTTCAATAAGGTTTTATATTCTGCCCGATTATTCTCTAAACCGACCGGCAACGGTACATCAAAGAAGAAATAGAATTTTCCGTCTGCCACAGGCATCAGCGAAACGCGCTTACCTTGTCCGACAAATGTGGTCCATTGATCTGCTGGAGTAAGCTTTTCTGAAATTTCTACCAGACCATTCCAGTTGACATAACCGGCATAGCGACGAGAAACCTGTTCGCCCAGTACATAGGCACGGGTAATGGAATGGGTTCCATCTGCGCCAATCAGTAGGTCTGTTTTAATTTCTGTACCATCCGCAAATTTAACCAGAACACCGTCTTTCTGTTCTTGCAGCTCAACCATCTTCTTGCCCAGCTGAATATCTTCACGGCCAAACTCGTCCATCAACATGTTCTGTAAATCAGCACGTGCCACCGGATATGGACGTTGTCCCACTTCTTCAATCAAAGGCAATAAACTGAACTGGGTCATGGTGTCGCCCGTCAAACCATCAATATAGGCCAGCTGATCCATCTGACCACCGAGCTTGGCCACCTGCTCAGTTAAGCCCAGATAATTCAAACATTTTACCCCATTTGACCAAAGTGAAATTGCCGCGCCCACCGGTAAAATCTTTTCTGCCTGTTCATAGATGGTGACTTTATGCCCAAACTTTTTTAGTGCAATTCCTGTGGTCAATCCCCCCATCCCTGCACCAATAATTGTAATCTCCATCTATATGCTCCTCTCAAAATTGTGTTTCTTCCTCCCTGTGTAGCTAAAAGCGTGCCATTTCGAAAATAATGCACTGATTTTTCTCAAAAGTTGGCACAAGCCGTGCATTCATCTATTCATTAAAAACCTGTTTTTATAAGGTCTTTCAGCAGAATTACAGACTTTTATAAAAAATTAGATTCACGTTAAACATAATTTGAATGGAAGATAGTTATGGCAACATTATTTGCACCCATTTTCGAGATCCCTGCCCATATCCAGCAGCTTACCAACTTGGCTGATAGCCGGATTGGTGCAGAAATTCTTGAATGTTCAGATGATTTTTTTGCTGAAGCAAAACGAATGTTGCAATTTGATGCACCAATTTTTGTTGAAGATAAATTTGATAATCATGGCAAATGGATGGACGGCTGGGAAACCCGCCGCAAGCGTCATGCCGGCTATGACTGGGCGATTGTCAAACTGGGGGTAGCTGGAACCATCAAAGCACTAGATATTGATACCACATTCTTTACCGGAAACTATCCAGCTTCTGCTGCAGTTAAAGCCTGCTATGCACCAAATGGTGACTTAAGCACCGCAACCTGGCACTCAATTTTACCAAACAGTATATTAGGTCCGAGCCAGCATCATATTTTTAATATTGATTCAGACGAAGTCTTTACACATGTACGCCTAAATATTTTCCCTGACGGGGGTGTAGCTCGCTTTAAAGTCTATGGTGAAGTAAAAATTCAGGTTCAGGACAGCAATCAGGTGATTGATCTGGTCGCTCTGGAAAATGGCGGTCGTGTCATTGCCTATAGTGATGCGCACTTTGGTCATCCACGTAATCTGATTAATCCGGGGCGTGGCATCAATATGGGTGATGGCTGGGAAACCAAGCGCCGTCGTGCACCCGGCTTTGACTGGTGTATCTTGGCTCTGGGTCAGAGTGGTCAGATTGAAAAAATTGAGATTGATACCGCGCATTTTAAAGGTAACTTTCCTGCTCAAGTCTCTATCCAAGCGATTTATATTGAAGATGCGACTGACCAGCAGTTAATTCCGCAAAGTATGTTCTGGCCATTCCTGCTTGAAGCACAAGAGATGCAGATGGATCATATTCATAGCTTTGTTGAGGAAATCTTAAAACAGGGAAAAATTTCTCATATTCGGGTGAACATGATTCCGGATGGTGGCATTAGCCGGATTCGACTGTGGGGAAAAGTTGCCTGAGTAATTATATCTATGAGCATGCAAACCATAAAAATACAGCCCTTAACTGCTGAAAGTTTCTTGCCTTATGGCGAGGTCATTGCCTGCGAAGGCAATGATTTTTTCCATATTAATGATCAGCAGACCGAGCGTTATCATGCTCTGGCGGTTGCTGAAACAGATGCTAAAGTTGGTCTAAGTATTTTTAGAAATATTCAGACTACAGCCATTCCCTTTGCAATCGAAATGCTGGAACGTCACCCTGTCGGTTCACAAGCGTTCATCCCGATGCAGGGCCAGAAATTTCTAATTGTGGTTGCGCCTAATCTGGATCATGAAAAGCCTGATCTCAGTCAAATTCAGGCTTTTATCAGTAATGGTACACAAAGTGTAAATTACCGTGCCGGTACCTGGCATCATCCTTTGCTGACCTTTGAAGCTCCGAGTGATTTTGTGGTGATCGATCGGATCGGCACTGGTCCAAACTGTGATGTTTATACTTTTCCTGAAAAGATTTTTATCGAAAATTAAGCCCATTAAAAAGCCCTTATTGATAAGGGCTTTTTAATTTCTTATTTCTTATTTTAGAAATGATATTTCACTAAAGCACTCACGTTATTTTCATCTGCATCCGGAATACCGTATTTGTTATTCCAAACCGAATGCTCAATACCGAGATATAAATTGGTGTCAGGAGAAATATGCTTGCCGACATTCCATTTCCACTGAGTCGTCCAGTTCATCTCGCTCGCATGATCATCTTCAGCAGTTGACCAGTCCAGGAAGCCATCTACCAGGAATTCTTCTGTACCCAGTTTAAATGGCACACCATAGGTCAAGGTGAGCTGATAGTCGTCTTCCATATTTTCGTTATTTACACGATAAAGATTCACGCTGGCATAATTGAATTTTGGAATAGCCAGGTCGAAACCTACACCGTACAGGAAGTTATCAAAACCTTCACCACCTTCCCAAGTCGTTGCGACCAGCACATCTTTCACTGGACCGAATGCCAGCTTTTGACCTGAAACTTCACCCAGACTTAAACGTGGTGAAAATTCAAAATAGCTTGATTTAATATCATCGGAACCACGCATACGGTCAATGAAAAAGAAGACATCTGCATATTTAACTTTTGCAGCGTATTCAACAGTTAGGGTTGCCTGTTTTTTATCTACAACTTCATAGTTTTCCCCATAAAGCCCAGTAACGCTAAAATCCTGCCAGACTGGTTTTGCCTGTGCAGATGCTGCACCCCATGCAAGTAATGTTGCAGCAGCAACTTGAGTAAATTTCATAAATAAGGTTCCCCAATGGAATTAAAAATCTCATTCTGGATTAAGCAAGAACAAAGCCAACTTTTTTAATTTTTGATAAAAAAGCCCATGACTGGCATGGGCATATGGAGGAAATCATACTTTAATGCAGCGTTTCTGCAATCTTTTCCGGAACCTCTGTTTTCGACTTGAACATTTGCAGATGATTAAACAGAATGTTTAAAAGGATCGCCATTAAACAGGTTGAACTGATGCCAGAATGAAATAGGGTTTGAAACCATTTTGGAAAATTAGCATAGAAAGAATAGTCAATAATCGGGATCATGCCGGCTGCAATTGAAGTTGCAACAATAATCAAATTCTTTTGCTCGTTATAATCAATTTTTGCCAGAGTTCGGATGCCGCTTGCAGCCACTGTACCAAATAGCACCAATCCTGCACCACCAAGTACCGGAACCGGAATTGCGGCGATTAGTCGGCCCATAATTGGAAGTAATCCCAAAACCACTAAAATCATACCGCCAGCAGCGACCACAAAACGGCTTTTAATCCCGGTAATGGCTACCAGCCCGACGTTCTGTGCAAAAGCACTTTGCATGAATGAACCAAAAATCGGTGCAACTGCACTTGAGAACATATCTGCACGCAGACCATTGGAAATACGTTCTGAATCTACTTTGGTTCCAACAATTTCACCTACAGCAATAATATCAGCTGTTGTTTCAGTCATAATCACCAGCGTCACGATCAGCATGGAAATGATTGCACTGAGTTCAAAAGTTGGCATGCCGAAAGCAAAGAAACTCGGAAATTGTACCCATGCACCATTGCCGACTTTACTAAAATCGCCAAAACCAAACAGATAAGCCAGCATTGAACCCAATACGATCGCCAATAAAATAGACAGGCGACGAATCGAGGCATTTCTACTCAAGTTTAGACAGATCACAATGGCCAAGGTCATCACGGCCAAACTGATATTTTCTACACTTCCCCATTCAGGTGCATTTTTATTGCCCCCCATCATCCAGCGAACGGCTACGGGTAAAAGTGATAAACCGATAATCGTGATCACACAGCCGGTCACGACTGGCGGGAAAAAACGGATAATTCTAGAAAAATAAGGCGCAAGGAAGAAACCAATTAATGAAGCTATGATGACTGCACCATAAACAGCTGATAAGCCGCCACCTGTAGTTACAATCGCCACCATCGTCGCCACACCCGCAAAGGAAACCCCTTGTACCAGTGGCAATTTAGCCCCGATATATTTCACTCCAATGGTTTGTAAAATCGTAGCCAGACCGCCAACAAACAATGCAGCCGCAATCAATAAACCGATTTGTGTAGCTTCCAAACCTGCGGCAGTACCCACAATGAGTGGTGGTGCGATAATACCACCGTACATGGTCAATACATGTTGCAAGCCATAGGCTGCACTTTTGCCTGCGCCCAGATATTCATGTTCTGGTGAAATGTTGGTGCTTTGTTCTGTCATTCTTTTTCTCTCCCTGAAAGCTTGAATAAAAAAATCAGCTTCCGCGATATGTGGAGTACGCGAATGGGCTGATCAGTAAAGGAATATGAAAGTGCTGAGAGGCATCTTTCACCTGAAAATGAATGACTGCTTTAGGAAAGAAAGTTTCTAGACCTAAGCCTTCAAAATAATCAGAAGTAGCAAATTCAAGACTGTATTTACCTTCCTCAAATTCGGTTAAACCAAAATCTGTGACTCGACCATCTGCATTGGTAAATGCTTTTCCGAGTAATTCACCTTTTTCATCAAAGAGTTTGATTAAAACATGTGCTGCAGGTTTGCCGAGATGCGTATCTAAGATATGAGTGCTGATCATGCTTGCAGCTCCTGTGACAGTCTTAATAAAGCGATTTCCGCCAGTTGCGTATGAACAATACCTTTTTCAGTTTCCGGATCATTAACTAAACGGTCTTTCAAGGCATTCAGCACTTCTTGGCTATTTAAACCAGCCGCTTTAATCAGGAAGATATAGCCATATTTTTTTTCATAAGCAATATTGCCTTCTAGCAAAGCTTGCTGAGTTGCTTCGTCCTGAGTTATCGCAGCCTGTTCACGATTGGAAAAGTTTTTTTCAACTTCGCTTAATTCAGCCTGTGCCTTTTTTTCACCAATACGTGGATGATTATCCAAAGCTGCTTTGATTTCGTCCCAGGTCCAGGTTGCAGCCTGTTGTCTGGCTATATTCAATACATCTTCAACAGATGCATAAGGACGCTTTGCTTCAATCTGGGTCGACCAGCTCGGTATTTGCACACAGTGCTTTAAAAAGGTAATGGCCTCTTCTGGAGATGCCTGATTAAATTCAACGAGTTGCACTATTAAATCGCCTGATGATATTCATTTTTTGTTCAGTACAGGTTTTGCAATAACAGTGCCAAATCTTTTTGATCTTATATTTTTATATGATGTATAAAGCAAAAAAAGAGAACTCAAGGTTCTCTTTTTTAATATATTTTTCTCAGTTTGGTGCGTGATATTTATACCAATGTGCTGCAATATCACCCCGTCGGCAAATCCACACCTTTTCATGACCTTGCACATAATCGAGGAACTTTTGTAGGGCTTTGAAGCGTCCCGGCCGCCCTAAAATACGACAATGCATCCCAATCGATAACATTTTTGGTTCAGTTTCACCTTCAGCATAGAGCACATCAAAGGCATCTTTTAAATATTGATAGAATTGCTCCCCACTATTAAAGCCGCCCGGTGAACTAAATTTCATATCATTGCTTTCTAAAGTATAGGGGATGATCAAATGAGGGCGTGTTTCCCCTGCCTGATTGGTCAATGTGCTCCAAAATGGCAAGTCATCTCCGTAGTTGTCGCAGTCATATTGAATCTGAGGAAATTCAGCCAGTAATTGACGGGTATTTGGACTATCCCGACCGGTATACCAACCAATCGGTGCTTCGCCGAACAGGGTTTCCAGTACGCTAATCGCCTGATCCATATACTGGCGTTCAAGTTCAATCGGCATGTCCTGATAATGCACCCAGCGCTGACCATGTGACACTACATCATAATTGGCTTCTTTAATCGCTTCGACTATATAAGGATTGCGGATTAAAGCCATCCCAACCCCAAAAATAGTCATCGGCAGATTACGCTTTTTAAACTCATTGTGAATCCGCCAGAAACCTGCACGTGAGCCATATTCATACATAGAATCCATCGACATGTGTTTGTCTGGAAAGCTGGCTGCGCCAATAATGTCAGATAGAAACTGTTCTGAACCGGCATCACCATGTTCAATGTGGTTTTCACCACCTTCTTCATAATTCAGTACAAACTGAACTGCGACACGGGCCTGATTAAGCCATTCTACTTTTGGTACATCGCCATGATAGCCAATCAAATCACGTGAATAAGGCTGGTTTCGAATTTGACCTATGAGTTCTTGTCCGCGTAGATATGTGCTGGTCACGTTTAATCCCTGATGTGTTATATCAAACAGTAAAATTGAATAAGCGTGACAAGCAATTTATGCGCCAAAAAGGTTCATTAAATTTTCATGAAGTTTCATTAATAGTTCGATCTAATCTAGGATGATTAGGAACTGTAAGACCATAATTATTGAATATTCTTTCTACTCTAAAATAGGGAATTTTATTTTTACTACATATCTTTTTAAGTTTTTCCTCATCTTTGGATGAAATTTTAATTCCACCAATTACAGTACAAATTAAATCTGTATAAGGAATTTTTTGGATCGGTTCATTTGTATAAGGTCTTAAAATTCTAAACTCTTTTTCATAGCTCCATTCTTCAGATTTCGTTGTATAGATCTCTAATATTTTCCATTTAGGGTTTAAACGATCCTTTAATGTAATTAGTGGCATTTCATTAGAATATCTTATAGGAATAGGTAAAAAGTTCTTATATTTTTGACTAGATATAAGCATATCTCTTTTATGAAATTTAAATTCTGTTAAAAAACCTTTATGAAAATCTGCATAATGAGACCACATAAGAATATTAAGTGGGTTGTGGTTTAAGCAGCAGATTCCCATGCGACTATTAATATCTTGAAAATAACTAAGGTTATTTATATCTTTAGTTTCTATCTCTTTTAATTGTTTAGCTAACTTTTGTGCCTCCTCCATAGCTATATTTATACGGCAGTATTTCCAAAATATATTTTGTACTTCTTCCGCTGAGTGATGGTAACTATCATCCACAGCATACACACAGTCTAAAGGATCATTAAATTTTTCAGGCTTTGTAAAACTTATAGTCCCTTCTGTTAGAAGCTTTAATCGACTATCAGTAATAGGCTGATGTTTATATAAATATATGTAGTTTTCATCTTGATAAACGAATGGATATTCTAAAATATTGAGCAAATTAGCAAACTCTATCTAATCTATTGAATTAGTAATCTATATACTTTTTAAACATACTCATCAAGATCAAAAATAAGAAAATACCCCTCATCCTAACCTTCTCCCAAAGGGAGAAGGAACTTTCCAAGAATTTATTTAAATAGTGGAAATTCCCTCTCCTTTAAGGAGAGGGTCAGGGAGAGGTAATTAAAACAAGAAATACCTTTGCGCCATCGGCAACACTTCCGCTGGCTCACAAGTCAAATGCACACCATCAGCACGAACTTCATAAGTTTCTGGATGCACTTCCATCACAGGACAGTAATTATTATGTTTCATATCCTGTTTAGTTACCTGGCGTGTCGCCTTACATGGTGAAATCAACTTTTTCAGACCTAATTTTTCATGTACGCCATTCTCAATTGCGACTTGCGACAAGAACGTAATACAGGTGTTATGCACTCCACGCGGATAAGCCCCAAACATTGGACGATAATGCACAGGCTGTGGCGTTGGAATAGAAGCATTAATATCACCCATCGGCGCTGCTGCAATCATCCCACCTTTGATAATCATGGATGGTTTCACCCCAAAGAATGCAGGTTTCCACAATACCAGATCAGCTAACTTACCTTCTTCAACAGAGCCAATTTCATGGCTTAAACCGTGAGTAATTGCAGGATTAATCGTATATTTGGCGATATAACGTTTAACCCGATTATTGTCCCTATAGGCTGTATCACCTTCCAAAGGCCCACGTTGCACTTTCATTTTATGCGCCGTTTGCCAAGTCCGTAAAATTACTTCACCCACACGACCCATCGCCTGAGAGTCTGATGACATCATGGCAATCGCACCCATATCCTGCAATATATCTTCTGCAGCAATGGTTTCGCGTCGGATACGGCTTTCTGCAAAGGCCACATCTTCTGCAATCGCTGGATCTAAATGGTGACAGACCATCAACATGTCTAAATGTTCATCGATGGTATTGACGGTATATGGACGAGTTGGATTAGTTGAAGATGGCAATACATTCGGTTGACCAATGGCTTTTAGAATGTCCGGTGCATGTCCGCCACCTGCACCTTCAGTATGATAAGTATGAATGGTTCGATTTTTAAAAGCTGCTAAAGTTTCTTCTAGAAAGCCACTTTCGTTTAGTGTGTCAGTGTGAATCGCGACCTGCACATCGTACTGGTCGGCCACAGTCAGACAGTTATCAATCGCTGCTGGTGTCGAGCCCCAATCTTCATGCAATTTTAAACCCACTACACCAGCTTTAATTTGTTCTGCAATTGGCTCTGGCTGGCTCAAGTTACCTTTACCCAATAAACCAATATTCATTGGTAAATCATCAATCGCTTGTAGCATTGTGGCAATATGCCAAGGCCCTGGAGTCACGGTTGTCGCAGAAGTTCCAGCTGCCGGACCTGTACCGCCGCCGACCATCGTGGTTGTGCCAGACATCAGTGCCGTTTCAACTTGCTGCGGACAGATCCAGTGAATATGGGTATCAATTCCGCCAGCTGTTAATATTTGTCCTTCGCCAGCAATGACTTCTGTAGCCGCGCCAAGTGGAATAGTAATATTTGGCTGAATATCCGGATTACCGGCTTTACCGATTTTCCAGATTCGACCATTTTTTAAGCCTATATCTGCTTTAACAATGCCCCACCAGTCGACAATCAGCGCATTTGTAATGACAGTGTCAGCCACTTCAGATGACAAAAGTTGTGATTGACCCATACCATCACGAATGACCTTGCCGCCACCAAATTTAACTTCTTCACCATAAGTGGTGAAATCCTGTTCGACTTCAATGAATAATTCAGTATCAGCTAGACGAACACGATCTCCTACAGTCGGTCCAAACATTTCGGCATAAGCACGACGTGACATTTTCATGATTTATAAACCTTTATAATTCTGCTGCAATTTTTATGAATCGAGCTTGCCCATGATTCGCCCGGCGAAACCGTAAACCTCACGTTTACCTGCTAGTGCAACCAATTCCACATCACGTTTTTGCCCTGGCTCAAAACGAATCGCCGTACCAGCAGCAATATTTAAGCGAAAGCCTTTGGCCAGCTCACGATCAAATTGCAAGGCATCATTGGCTTCAGCAAAGTGAAAGTGTGATCCGACCTGAATCGGTCGATCACCAATATTAGCAACAGTCACTTTCAAGATTTCCCGACCGACATTCATTTCAATATCGCTCTCAGGTGTAAAAATTTCCCCTGGAATCATATGCTGCTCCTATACGATCGGTTGATGGACAGTGACCAGTTTTGATCCATCTGGAAAGGTTGCCTCGACCTGCACTTCTGCAATCATTTCCGGAATGCCTTCCATGACATCATCACGTGTCAGTAAAGTCGTACCGTAATGCATCAACTCACTGACCGTCATGCCATCACGCGCACCTTCAAGCAATGCCGCAGAAATATAGGCAATGGCTTCTGGATAATTCAGTTTTAAACCACGAGCTTTACGACGCTCTGCCACCAGACCCGCAGTAAAAATCAGCAGTTTATCTTTTTCTGTAGGATTGAGTTCCATAACTGGTTCCTCATTGATATATATGTATTTCTAAGCAAAATATGTGCAAGATTCGATATTTGGTGTTCTCTCCCTTTGGGAGGGAGTTAGAGGGAGGGTTTTAATAAATGTTTAATCACCTCTCCCTAACCCTCTCCTATAAGGAGAGGGAATTAAAGGATTACGTCCGCCAAATCCTCGGAAATGCCTCATCCAGACCGAACCAGTAACGTCTTAATCGAGCGCGAATTGCAGCAAAACCATCATGGCATTGACGGACATCATCTCCCAGAAAACGTGCACTAATTACATCGCTAAGCAAAGTCAAGGTAATCGGTACATCCATCCGCATAATAAGCTCACGAATTAAATCGAGATGCTGTTCCAGATAAAAACTCGCGCGATATTTTTCAGGCGGTACAGCCCAGAAGCTACCCATCACCGCATGTCCATTCATACCTAGACATGAACTGAGCCAGCGGTCATTGCCCTTAAAATTCAAGGTGTCTGCAACCAGCAATATGTCTTTGCGCCAAAGCTGAAACCGGTTTTGATAAGCTCCCTGTGCAAACTGCTCATCTCGTGCCTGACGGCCGATCACCAGCATATCCCAACCAATAAAACTGGCTGCTGCATCTAAGTGGACGATTGTTTCGGAACTGGCATTAGCGCCATCAAATAGCATGGTTTCTTGAGGCAGCCATTCAAAAATCGCATTGTCATTTAAACGGATATGAATGTGCTGAAAGGCCTGCTTGCCATTGGTTCTGTACCACTTACCCGCACCTGGTGTGGTCACCAAGGCATGAGCATTAGCATCTACCTGCATATCAAAAGTGAGATGATCCCCACCGGCAATCCCTGCTGGCGGATGCACGATAATGGCATGACAGATTCCGTTAGATTCAGGCCATAACATTTTCTGGATGCGTACCGGTCCATGATGCTTGCGGTGCTGCAAAATGGTTCGCGTAGTCTGTTGCTGCGCCTGAAATCCCATTTCCAGACGTGCATACCATAAGTTCTGCTGCGTGCTTTTTTCTGCCAGTTCGTGCATCAACAAATCAACTCAATTTCATCTGCGAATAATTAACGAAGCATTAAGCCAAGCCAATGACAGCAACAACTGCAGCTAAACCACCAACGATCTGCTTGCCATAAGGCACATATTTTTTCACGAATGCACCCAGAGCCAAGCCTGCACCATAAATCAAAGCCATTGCTGAAACCATGCCAACAATTAATAGCGATACATGACCACCTTGACCCAATTCACTTCCATGCGCTACGCCGTGGAAGCTGGCCAATAAGATTGCAGCGACAGGCAAAACCTTATTCGATTTAGTCCACAGCGCAACAGCTAAAATGACCAGTGAAGCGATGATGCCTGACTCAGCCATTGAAGTTGAAAGCAGACCTTCGCTACCGAGCACAAAGCCTGCAACCATCGCTACTGCAAGACCGATGAGACCCGTGATTTTCCAGCGCTGATTTGTAGTCCACATCAATACACCAAAAGCAATTGCCATCATCAGGTGATCTAAACCGGTAAAAGGATGGACAAAGCCAGACCAGAATCCATTGTGATGGTCATGTCCCGCGTGAGCCATTGCCAACATAGGTAAAGCAGCAATACCTGCGACCAGTAACTGTTTGAATAGACGCATGATGAATTTCCCCTTAAGACTTAAATAAACCTTGTTTTTCGATAAAGCTGATAATCTCGTTCAAGCCATCTTGTGTTTTCATATTAGAAAATAAAAATGGTTTATCGCCACGCATCCGCTTCGCGTCCTGATCCATCACCTCCAGGCTGGCACCGACCATTGGCGCCAAATCTGTTTTATTGATAATCAGCAAATCCGACTTGGTAATTCCAGGACCACCTTTACGTGGAATCTTCTCGCCACCGGCAACATCGATCACATAGAGAGTTAGATCGGACAATTCGGGACTAAAGGTTGCCGCAAGGTTATCGCCACCACTTTCAATAATGATCAGCTCTAGTCCATCAAACTTTTCACACAAATCATCAATCGCAGCCAGGTTAATGGACGCATCTTCACGAATCGCAGTATGTGGACAACCACCTGTTTCTACACCGACAATGCGGTCTGGCGACATCGCTTCATGACGGGTTAAAAAGTTCGAGTCTTCTTTAGTGTAGATGTCATTGGTCACCACTGCCATATTGTATTTTTCACGCAGTGCAAGACATAAATTCAGGGTTAAAGCGGTTTTACCTGATCCAACCGGACCACCAATTCCAACGCGTAATGGACTACGTTCTGACATGTTGATTTCCTTTATTACATTTTCTATGCACCAGTTTTAATGATGCTTTTCAATTTTTTTACTGCTAATCTAATCTGAAAATTAAGACCGAAATAAGCGTGAATACTGGGTTTCGTGCGACATGCTTAACATGGCATATTGCGGTAATGCGCTGCTGATTTCATGATCGTCCAAAGCTAATGCAACCTGTACAGCTTCAGGAATTTCCTGATGTAATTGCCAGATAATCCGCTGCCCGCTCATTTGCCCGAGTGGAATGGTTTTTACTGCTGCCAGCACCTGATTTTCCAAAACTGTAAAGCTATAAGCAGTTAAGACATCGGCAAGATCTAAGCCTAGCTCACCACATAAATGTGCATACACCGGCACAAACCCTAATTGCTTTTTTACGCTCGGCGGCTGCTTTAACACATCTCTAATCCATGCATTCAAGGAAAATGCCAACTGCTGTGATTCAGCCAGTAATTCTTTGGATTCTCGGCTCGCGCGGTATAGCTCTGCCCAATACTGAAACTGTTCAGGATCATTAAAAGACTCCACCAGACGCTTGAGTACGGGAAGCTCAAAACGCACCAGCAGCATTTCCAATACTTCTTGGAAATAGCTCACACAAGAGGCTTCATCATGCACCATGCCTTTTTCAATCGCGCTTTCCACCCCTTGTGAATAACAGTACGCTCCAATCGGCAACGCCGTTGAAGATAGAGTCAGCAAGCTGAGCAGCTGAGACGCATTAGTGATGGACATGATGTAACGCCTTGATTGGGCTTAAACGGTGGTCATGCTGATGCTGTGCATAAGCCCCACTTTCAGGTTCAAATGGGTGCATGACTTCATTAACTTCAAGACCTAAACCTTGCACCATTTCAGCCAGTACATGATCTGGTTCAAAGTACAATGCAGTAGGTGTGAGCATTAGAGGAACATGACGATTCCCCAGATGATAGGCTGCTTTCAATAAGTCAAAGCTATTGTCCGTAGTCACCTGAATCAATTTTTCAGGCTTCGCATCGACCCGAAGAATGTCACCCTGTTCAGTTGCTATAAAAGAACCACTACGCAAGATTCCAGTACGTGGTAAATCTGCACCAATATCGACACCATTTTTTAAAGTTGCACGAAAACGGCTCTTTTGTCGTGTATCGAATGTGAGTTCAAGAGACTCAAAATCACTTTCTGGTGCAATGTTTTCCAAACGTTGCGTATAAATTTTCATAACTACCCTACTGATGCTGATAAATCCTGTATTTGTTCCAAATTGAAACCAAATAATTTTTAGCATTTAAAATTTGCATCAAAATAAAGCAGTTATCGTGCCAACTTGGTTTGTTAAAAGATCTAAAATTGAATGAAAGATAAAATCTCAATTTTTTTTGTTGAGCTAATCCGTAAGTTAAATTATTTTCTTGATTCAAAAATTTAAGCTAATATCTCTACAATTATTAAATAAGAATATGAGAGATAAATGGCAAAATTCTTAAATACAAGCGGCACAAATTTCTTTTTAGAAGAACTCATTAAAAATGCCAAAGAACGTCTAATTTTAATTAGCCCATATTTGCGTCTCAATGATCGTATTAAAGAGCTATTGGAAGACAAAGATCGGCTAAAAATTGATATCCGTATTGTTTACGGTAAAAGTGATCTGCATCCTGATGAAATTAAATGGATGCAAAAACTGGATTATGTGCGTCTAAGTTTTTGTAAAAATCTACATGCAAAATGCTATTTGAATGAATCAGAGTGCATCATTTCAAGCT
This sequence comes from Acinetobacter sp. YH12233, assembly GCF_013417725.1. Classification (NCBI taxonomy): domain Bacteria; kingdom Pseudomonadati; phylum Pseudomonadota; class Gammaproteobacteria; order Moraxellales; family Moraxellaceae; genus Acinetobacter; species Acinetobacter sp. YH12233. The sequence continues at coordinate 11,033 of NZ_VPDK01000028.1, read as the reverse complement.
TGAATCTCTATGAATTTAGCCAAGTGAATAACAATGAAATGGGGATTCTAATCCGCAAGTACGAAGATAATGATGTATTTAAAGAAGCTTATGAAGAAGCACAACGGATTATTCGAATTAGTGATGAAGTCCGTATTACTTTAGATGAGGTAAAAGCAGAGACCATCCCAACTGAAGAGAATAAATCAGAAGAAAATACAGCGTTCACGAAGCTGACCACAGCGAAGCTTGCAGCAAAACTAGGCTTAAAAACAGCAGACACTTTTGAGAAATTGATTGCCAAAGGTTATCTAACACTCAATGAAAATGGAAAGCATTTTTTAACAGATGAAGGTAAATCTGCAGGTGGAGAATTCCGAACTGGACAATATGGCATGTATTTTTTATGGAGTGAGAATACAGAGATTTAATTATATTTATAAATCCCTCCAAACCTCCCTTTGTAAAAGGGAGGCTTTAAAAGCAGTATGACTAAATTGCCACCAGATCCCGAATCCCTTTTTCTGGCATTTCACTTCCAATACCTTGAGCAATCACTTGCCCACGTGCCATGACGGTATAACCATCTGCCAGTTCTTCAGCAAAGTCATAGAACTGTTCTACCAGAACAATTGCCATTTCACCGCCATCAGCCAACTTACGAATTACCCGACCAATATCTTTAATGATAGATGGCTGAATCCCCTCAGTCGGTTCATCCAAAATGAGCACACGCGGTTCAGATGCCAATGCGCGAGCAATCGCCAGTTGTTGTTGCTGGCCACCGGATAAGTCACCGCCGCGTCGATACTTCATTTCTTCTAATACCGGAAAAATCTCATAAAGATGTTCCGGAACTTTACGGGTTTTGGCTCCTTTAAATTTCGCCATGCCAATCAAAATATTTTCTTCTACTGTTAGGGTTGAAAAGATATCTCGTCCTTGTGGCACATAAGCCAAACCTGCCCGTACCCGCTGTTCAGGACTCAGTTTGGCAATATCTTTGCCATCTAAAAGGATCTGACCTGATTTGATGGGCAAAATTCCCATCAGACATTTCAGTAATGTCGTTTTACCAACACCGTTACGACCCAAAACCACTGAGCACTCACCGACAGGCGCATTGAAAGACACATCAGGTAAAATGTGACTACCGCCATAAAACTGATTTACATCTTTAACATCTAGCATCAGTCAGCCCCTTAACGTCCAAGATATTTTTCAATGACCTCTTCATTGGCCTGTACTTCTGCCAATGTGCCTTCGGCTAAAATCGCCCCTTGTGCCAGCACCGTGACTTTTTCACTAATAGTATCGATGAAGCTCATATCGTGTTCGACCACCACCAGCGTATGATTTTTTTCAGCTCCAGACAAAGTTCAGCAGTCCGTTCGGTTTCGGCATCGGTCATCCCTGCCACTGGCTCATCCAGTAAAATGAGTTTTGGACGTTGCATCAGCAGCATACCAATTTCCAGCCATTGCTTCTGACCGTGCGATAAAAGCCCTGCAGGTTTGTGAATAAATTCCTGCAAGCGGATTTGCTGTAACGATTCATCCAAGGCATTTTGTGCATCCGGATCGAGCTTGCTGAAAAAGCTTTTTTTAACACGTTTATCTTTAGGTGCAGCCAAGAGCAGATTTTCCATCACGGTGAAATTTTCAAACACCGTTGGTTTCTGGAATTTACGCCCGATGCCAGCTTCTGCAATTTCTTCAGTACTCATTTTCGCCAGATTATAGGTTTGGCCAAAAAATGCAGAACCTTCAGTAGGACGGGTTTTCCCGGTAATGACATCCATCAACGTGGTTTTACCCGCGCCGTTTGGCCCAATGATGCAGCGCAATTCACCTTCTTCGATCTTCGATATACAGCGATAAATCATTTAAGGCACGGAAAGCATCAAACCAGACACTGACTTTTTCCAGATAAAGTGCGATCCCATGGCTAAAATCTGGCCCTTGCTCTTTTGGTCGGCCATAGCCTTCAGAAGCATGGCCGCCATGAGGTTGTAAAATTTCACTCATTCGCTACGCTCCTTTTTAAAACGGTCAAATAATCCAATCACGCCTTTAGGCAGGAAGATGGTGACCACAATAAATAATGCCCCCAGAATTAATAACCAGGCTTCTGGATAAGCGACAGTAAAGTAAGTTTTAACTGCATTAATTAAGCCTGCACCCAGGATCGGACCGATCAAGGTACCGCGACCGCCAGCCGCTACCCAGACTGCCATTTCAATCGAGTTCACCGGATTCATTTCGCTCGGATTAATAATCCCGGCTTGTGGTACATACAGTGCACCAGCGATACCTGCAATCACAGCAGATAATACCCAGGCTGAAAGCTTGTACCATAAGGTGCGGTAACCAAGATATTGCAGACGATTTTCACTATCACGAATCGCGCCAAGCACACGACCATAAGGTTTATTCATTAAATGGCGTAGACCAACAAAGCACAGCAATAACACCAGAGCCGTGATAAAACATAGGCTGGCACGCATTGGTGCTGATGTGATGTCCATGCCTAAAATGGTTTTGAAACCGGTAAAACCGTTATTCCCGCCAAAGCCTGTTTCATTGCGGAAGAATAAAAGTGCTGCCGCAAAAGTCATCGCCTGAGTAATAATCGAGAAGTAAACGCCTTTGATTTTTGAGCGGAAAGCAAAGAAGCCGAAAATAAAGGCAATTAGTCCTGGTACCAAGACCACAAGTATCATGGCCCACCAGAAATGATTAGTCCCCACCCAAAACCAGGGTAATTCAGTCCAGCTCAGAAAACGCATAAAGTCAGGCAAGCCATCACCTGCTGATTGACGCATCAGGTACATCCCGAATGCATAACCACCCAAGGCAAAGTACAGGCCATGACCTAAACTTAAAATACCGGCATAGCCCCAGACCAGATCAAGTGCTAAAGCCACCAACGCCAGGCACATGATCTTTCCGATCAAAGTTACCCAGTAAGCAGACAGATGCAGGCTCGAATCTGCTGGCAATAAATGCAGCCATGGCAATGCCAATAAAATAACAAAACAGATCGCAATTGCGAGTGCGCTATAAGGTTTATCTGAAAGTAATGATGTGATTTTCATAGGCTTACTCCACAAAGCGTCCTTTAATGGCAAACAAACCTTGTGGGCGTTTCTGAATAAACAAAATCACAAGAACCAAGAGAATAATTTTCGCCAATACTGCACCCATACCAATTTCCAGTACGGTTCCACTGACACCTAGTCCCAAAGCGGCAAGAACTGCACCCCATACTTGACCAACACCACCGACAACAACCACAAGGAAAGCATCGATAATGTAGTTCTGGCCCAAATCTGGTCCAACATTACCCACTTGCGCCAAGGCACAGCCGGCAAGACCGGCAAGACCTGAACCCAGACCAAATGCCATCATGTCAATCCGGCTGGATCGGATACCGACAGCACGAGCCATTTGACGGTTTTGCGTTACGGCACGGACAAATAAACCAAAACGGGTTTTATTCAGTAGATAAACAAGTAGCAGCAAGACAGCTACAGTAAAGACAATAATTGCAATACGGTTATAAGGCAGCATCAGGCTTGGAGTAATCGAGATCCCGCCTGAAAGCCATGAAATGTTAGAAACTTCGACATTTTGTGCCCCAAAGATCATCCGCACCACTTGCATCAGGATCAGGCTCACCCCAAAGGTTGCCAATAAGGTTTCCAGTTGACGGCCATATAAAGGACGAATCACGGTACGTTCGATCAGCATGCCAATCGCTGCACTGACAATAAATGCCGCAGGAATCGCTGCGATCAGATACCAATCTACCAAACCACTAAAATGCGATTTAAAGAAACTTTGCACTACATAAGTGGTATACGCCCCGATCATGATCAGCTCGCCATGCGCCATATTAATGACACCAAGCAAGCCATATGTAATGGCTAATCCTAAAGCCGCAAGCAATAAAATACTGGCAGTACTTAAACCGGAAAATACATGTCCAGCCCATTCACTGGCCTGAATTCGGGTTTTGATACTACTTCTGGCATCGACCAGCGCTGCTTTTAAATCAGGATGCAGATTTGGCTGAGCCAGTTCATTTTGAACCAGTGCAAGAACGTCTGGTCTGTTGGAATCTTTTAAAACTTTTGCCGCTTCTATTTTGGTCAGGACATTTTCAGATTGATAATCCAGACGTGCTTTTAACTGGGCAAAACGTGATTTAACCGTATTGTTTTTTTCATTTAAATACATCTGATTGATGGCTTTAGCATCAAGTTCGGACAAGTTATTTTCCAGAATATCAATCGCCTCAAGTCGCTGAGAGGCTTCTTCTGAATTTAATTTCTTTTTTGCTAAACCAAAGGTCAGTGCTTTATTTAAGGTATTTACCAGCGTAATTTGCGATAAATCAGATGGCCAGGTTTCCACGGTTTTTCCGTCAGGATAGCTAACCAGTTTGTCTTCTGCTTCCAGAATATAAGTATTGCCTGAACTGTCAGTATAAAGCTGATCTTTTTCAACAAACTCTGCCAGCTGATCAAGTTGTTCAACACTGGCAGGCCACTGGTTTAATAAAGCACGACGAGTGGCAAAGTCCCCACGAACAAACTGCTGAATAGCATCAAGTGACTGTTGAGATGATTGCGATACGGTTGTTTCGCTAGATTGAGTTTCCGCATGCACCATATTGAGACACAAACACTGACTCAAAATTAAAAAAATGGCCGCGAGATTTAGGCGAGTGGACATGAGTGCCCTCCCTATTTATATATTTAACGCTGTCCCGTCCGGGAGATGAAAAACCAGAAAGGCCTACTGCCGGAGCAGCAGGCTTTGGAGGAAATTATTTAGGAATGTATGGGCTCCATGGCTCAGCAGCGATGGTTTTCGGAGTCTTATAAACCACGTCAAACTGACCATCACCACGGATCTGACCAATCATCACTGGTTTATGTAAATGATGGTTGTTAGCATCCATTTGTAACTGATAGCCAGATGGTGCATCAAAGGTCTGACCTGCCATCGCTTCACGAACTTTATCCACCTCAGTAGAACCGGCTTTTTCTACCGCCTGTTTCCACATATTGATACCCACATAAGTCGCTTCCATCGGGTCATTGGTCACAAACTTGTCTGCATTAGGCAATTTGTATTCCACGGCATACTGTTTCATCTTGCCGCTGAATTCAGTATTTTTCGGATTTTTCACGGACATGAAGTAGTTCCATGCCGCTAAATGGCCGACCAATGGCTTGGTATCAATACCACGAAGCTCTTCTTCACCTACAGAGAATGCCATAACTGGAATATCAGAAGCTTTAATGCCCTGGTTACCCAATTCACGATAGAACGGTACGTTTGAATCGCCGTTGATGGTTGAGATCACCGCAGTCTTTTTGCCTGCAGCAAATTTTTTCACATTGCCGACAATGGTTTGATAATTACTATGACCAAATGGTGTGTACTCTTCCATGATGTCAGCATCAGCAACGCCTTTAGATTTCAGGAAAGCACGAAGAATTTTGTTGGTGGTACGCGGATAAACATAGTCTGTACCTAGTAATACAAAGCGTTCTGCTTTACCGCCTTCTTCACTCATCAGATATTCAACAGCAGGAATCGCTTGCTGGTTAGGTGCAGCACCGGTATAGAAAATATTTTTAGACTGTTCCTGACCTTCGTATTGGACTGGATAGAACAATAAGCCGTTTAACTCTTCAACCACTGGCAATACCGATTTACGTGATACCGAAGTCCAGCAACCAAAGATGACCGCAACTTTATCCTGAGTGATGAGCTGACGTGCTTTTTCAGCAAATAGTGGCCAGTCAGATGCTGGATCAACGATAACCGGTTCAAGCTTTTTACCTAAGACCCCCCCATTGGCATTGATTTCATTAATCGCCATCAATGCTGTGTCTTTTAATGAAGTTTCAGAAATGGCCATCGTGCCAGATAAAGAATGTAAAATACCAACCTTAATCGTTTCCCCACTAGTTGCAGCTGCTTTCGGCTCAGAGGTAGCGGCCGTTTTATCTTCAGGCGACTTTGAACAACCTGTTAAAGTCAGTATTCCCAACATTGCAGCAACAATTAAATTTTTAGAAAACTTTTTTTGTTCGACTTTCATGTACTTCTCTCCAACCTTAGTTAGGCTTTTTTAGAAAATTTGAGAGAAGCTATTCAAATACTGTGCCACTTTTAATTTATAATTTTAACCCACTGAATTTCATTATGATTATCTATTTAAAATAAAAATAGAGATTAATTTTTGCACCAATAAATACATGTTGCCCTAAAATAGAAAATAAATTCTGAGGCGAAAAATCAATTAATTATCCTAAAAACACATCAAAATAGCGCAGCCTTTTAAATAAAAATATTAAAATGCTTACTAATGATGCATAAATAAAATGAGCAGAAAATACATCTGCTCATCAATATAATTTATTTTTCATCAATAAAATTTTGCATATGCTGCAAAACTTCCGCCGTCTTTTCACCATGTAGCCAGTGCCCTGCACTTTCAATCACTTCAACCTGTGCATGAGCAAACTGCTGATTGATGGCTTCAAAATGTTCAGGTGTAGAGATATACGATGAATTTCCACCTCTTAAGAATAATGCTGGAAGTTCATTTTTTTCTATCTTATTCCAAGCAGTAATATCTTCATAATGATCAAACAGTGCTTGCACATTAAACAACCACTGCTCTTTATTAAATGATTTTAAAAGAAACTGGATGACTATTTCCTCTTGAATATATTCACGCATAATTTTTGCTGCTTCATTTCGTGAAGCGACTTGCGCCTGTTGGACTGCAAACAAGGCTTTAAATATTTCAGAATGATGATTTTCTTGATATTGAATTGGCGTGATATCTAATACAACCAGTTTTTCAATCAGATCAGACGCCAGGTCTGCCAGCTTCATGGCAATTTTTCCGCCCATTGAATGCCCGACTGCAATAAATTTTTTAATATTTAAACTGGTTAAAGTTTCTAAAATATCTTCGGCCATGATTTGATAATTCACTTCATCAGAATGGCCAGATAAACCATGATTTCTGACATCAATTTGAATCGTAGTTGCCTGCTCTGAAAAATGTCGGGCTAACATACCTAAATTACTTAAACTACCAAATAAACCGTGAATAAATACCATTGGGGCTAAAGTTGATGTTTCATGGGTTTGTATTTGATAATTCAGGATCATTTGAGAATTCCGTGATTTCCTATGTTAGGTGTTAATAGTGGAGTTATATTGGAAGTTAATCAATTGCCAATGACATAATTTAAAATTTTGCTTAGGCTATTTTTATGGAAATAAAATATGCTTAGGCTAAATTGCAATATCTGCTCATAATTGAGTGTCACACTAGATCATTAATAAAAAAAATATTTTAAAATTTTTAGGAAATATACGAGTTTTAGAGGTTTATTTGGTATTAAGTTTTAATTATGGGATATGGATTTTGCGAGAATAAATATAAAGTAGAAAATTGCTTAGGCTATTTTAGCGTCCAATGATTTTACCGCCCTTCGTTTGAGTAAAAAAGAAACACATAAATATTTAATATTTCTTAATAAATCTCAAAAGTAGCTGATATATACCCGGTAAAATTTGTATATAAATATATTTTTATAAAGTTTGTTTAATGAGTAATTTAAAAAGCACTGAAATCCTTATGCTACGTATCAGAGTATTTATGCATTTTATAAGCAAGCTGAGAGTCGAAAAAACGAGCTAATTTTTTGGCCCTACCCTTTTGATTCATATACCTTCATTCAGGCCAACATCCCTAAATAAGATATGAATATTTAATTTCATTAGCTTCTATATGCTTCATATCTGATAGTTTAAAGTAGTGTATAAAATGTATTCTAAGGCTATCTTATGAACAATTTAGTTAAAAAAAGCATTGAATTCTTAGTGGAACAAGACGTTGTTGAATCAGCAGAATGTGTAATAGCAGAAGAGGGTTTAACTCCAGCAGAATTGATCACGATAGTTTATGGTGAAATTGTTCGAACAAGTCAAATACCTATTACTCCTCAAGTAGGAACTAAGGATTTCAATATAGCTCGATTAACAGCAGCGAGTTACTCTATTCCAACTGTCAAAGTTTCCATTCCAGAACAGAAGGATGCATTTTTAAATGATGATGGTGGCTATTAAAACTCAAGACAATGCTCTTGCTTTTATGGATTAATTACACTTCCCTACTCTTACAAAATACTGCGGTGGTCATACCTGAATTATTCATACTCTGTGCTTGTCGATCCAAAAAGTTTTTAGCAATCATAGCCATTGTGGGCGCCATATTGAGCTCTTGATTTTCTTCAGAGACTTTTTGAATCTCTTCATAAGCCGTTAAACGCTGGCAGAATGCCTGACGTTGACTTTGTGCATCAGCATTCTGATCTGGATCATCTAAAATATGTTTGGTTTCATTGACTATTTTTGTTTGCATAGCAATAAACTGATCATAATCCGCTTGTGAAAGCTTTTCGGCAAAAGCCATATTGTTCAATTGCATGCAAATAAAGAAAGTACATATTAAAGATGAGGATTTGATCATTTCGAAGGTCTTCTTTTAGTTTTCTTCTTTCCAGACATCTTCATAATCATCTGCATCAATCATGAAGCGGTAGCCCTGCTCTAAAGCCAGATAAGGTAAAACTTCAGGGGCGATATCCTGTAACTCACGCACACTCATGGTTTCAAAAGCATCTTCATTTGAAGCCAGTTCACCACCATAAATATACCAGCTAATATTTTCTTCTGTCTCAGGCTTTCTACGGATTCCGACAATTGGATCCTGCTTCAGGGTATGTACAGCCACTGCAACGACATCATCACCACTTACTTCTACATAAGCAGAACCGACCTCTTCACACAGCAATTTCTGCTCTGCAATCAGTTCCTGTAATGGTGATAATTTCTGCGTGTTTTTCGACATTCGGTTTGACTCATTAAATTCTTCAAATACCGCTTTAGTTTAGCCTAGTTTTAAAAAATCTAATGCGTATTTTTATAAATAACCTGGAGATCTGTCCTTAAAAATGATTAAAGACAGATCGGAAATTAAGCTTATTGGAAAACTTTGAAGCGTTGATCATCTTCCAGATAATCTTTCGCACGTGCTTCACCTTCAACTGAACCAAATACCAGTTGAGCACGAAGTTTCCAGTTTTCTGGAATATCCCACTCTGCATGAACCTGCTCATCTACTATCGGATTATAGTGTTGTAAAGATGCACCCAAGCCTTCAGTATGCAATGCTGTCCAGGTAGAGAACTGAGCAATAGCAGTTGAATGTTCTGCCCAGATTGGGAAATTCTCGGCATAAGATGGGAATTGCTCTTGCAAGCCTTTTACTACATTTTGATCTTCAAAGAATAAAACTGTACCCGTACCTGCAGCAAAGGTTGCCATTTTTGCAGTCGTTTTTGCAGCACTTTCTTCATCTTTGGCATAGCTTTTTAATTTATCAGCGACAAAGCCCCAGAATTTTTCATGTTCGCCATTGAATAAAATAACGGCGCGAGATGATTGCGAGTTAAAAGATGACGGACTTTGCTTAATCGCATTTTGAATCAAATCAGTTAAATATTCAGGAGACTGTTCTACATTTTTACCAATGGCATAAATAGTACGGCGTTTTGTAATTAAATCTAAAAACTGATTCGACATTCGGTTAAATCCTTGGATATATCTTCGGGAAAACTGGAACCTTCACTTATTTTTATGAAGGAATTCTAATGAATAAGAATTCTGTGATTCATTTACTCACAAGTACTGATAGCTTAAAAAAATATGACTGGAATAGCTATATTATTAAAGTAATATCTTTATATATTCTTTTGATAAAGAATAGTTTTTTAATTTATTTTTTATCAAACGATAAAATAAATGCCCTTTTCTGAGCCAATTTCTGTTTTAAAATAAGTCACCATGTTCAATGATGTAGCAGAAAGTTGTTTTGATGATAAATATAGAAATTTGCTTAGGCTATTTATTGTCATAAGGGAAATGTCAATCCTTAGAAATCGCTATAAAAAAATCATCCCCCAATTTGGAGGATGAAATTGAATGAATCAGCTTAAATTTTCTTAGAATTTAGCATTAAGCACTTGAGCAGAGACTTTATTTTTCCAAAGATCACGTAAGGTTGGTAAATAGAATTTTTCACCCAGTTCTACCAGTTCAGCATCAATCAAGCCATGCACATCATGCATAAATAGATAATCCAGATCCACACTAGAAAGCTTAAGATGTTTCTTCTGATATTCTCTGCGTTTTTGCTGCGCCTCTTTCACCAACTGATCTGCAAATGTCTTATCTTTATACTGGGTGATCGCATTTAAACGCAATTCAATAATGCCCCACCCTGTTAATAACATCTGAAATGTCTCAAAGTCCTGAGTGGTTGATTCCCAGGTCATTTCATCAAGATTTTCATTTTCCGGGAGAACAGGTAAAAGAAGTTCCATTACACTTGGAAAAATCTTTTTAAAATTCAGAATAAATTTAACAGGATGCTCACCTGGATAATCCTTGAATTGAACCTTTTTTTGAACATCTGTTAAATAAATATCAAGCATTAAATTTTCCTTAAACAACCTGCCATTTTATGGATGTTTATTCATATGCTATAGAAACTCATGCGGAATAAACGACAAAACAGCAGTAAAAACGAACTGCATTTTAGCAGCTATATACGCTTATTCAATGTTAATTCGGTATGAGAAGCCATGAGGATAGGCTTTAGCACTAAAAAAACTTCAATAGTTATCTCTAACCATCCTTCTAATACGATTTCACCCGTAATTTTAGATTCTTTCTTTTATTTGCTCATGAATCTATAAAATTAAGAACTTCTGATGAGGAGAATAAAAAAGCCCACTCATAGAGCAGGCTTAATAAATATTTATAATGTCCCGTCCTGAAATAAGTTTACACCTTAAGAGACTTATTTTATGGAACATGCACAAGAACAACGAGTTAAACGCACACAACGTGATTATAGCTTCGCCTTTAAAATGATGGTTGTACATGAAG
>NZ_VPDK01000027.1:0-38046 GCF_013417725.1 Acinetobacter sp. YH12233 | reverse complement strand
TCTTGACTCAAGCATTAATGCAGTACGATCTTCAAAGTTAAGATGATGGTATGACAATTTTATATACTCCATAAACCCTTTAAATTAATTAGGTGGTTTATGTCGCACTTCAAGTTTTACTCTGCCCAAGTTCATTTAACAATGTTTGGGTTTAGATCAAAAACAGATAAAAATGAAAAATACGGCCCTCAAATTCACGGTGAATTTGATGAATATAAGTTTTGGGATGCAAATTTCTGGATAGCTGATCAGGAATGTGGATTGTATTTCATGGACGAAGAAATAAAGGATACAGCCTTAAAAGAGAAGTGCAGACAAAAGGATGTAAATGAGAAAAATCGTAAAACGTTCTAAAAACAATAAGGAGGGCTCCCCTCCTTATAACTAATTTAATGGTTGCTCCGCTTTTATACCTATGAAAGATCTTCCTGTAAATTTAATTAACTTACTTACATTGACCACCTAAAGGTCTTATGAACTTTTACATATGTATTTATTGAGACAAACTTACTTTCTATCACTTCTATTCAACTATCAACTTCTATGATTTATTCCCATGTGAGTATTGTCACCTTCATCTAACTTCTGGTAACTGTGGTAACTGTGGTAACTGTGGTAACTGTGGTAACTGTGGTAACTGTGGTAACTGTGGTAACTGTGGTAACTGTGGTAACTGTGAAGTTATCAAATGTCTAATACAAGAATTAAAAATATAATATGTTGATTATTATTAAAAAATATGTAAATCATTTTATTTTAATTTTTCGTATATACGGCAAATTTCCAAAATTAAAGTAAACAAAAAAACCACCCGAAGGCGGTTAAAAGTTTTAAAAAATCATATCGCTGTAAATTTCTTAATATATTCTCTCTCCTTATTAGTTAACTTTTGATTACCAAAAAGATTGGTAAATTTCCCAATCAATCCAAGCAAACATAAAGCGTCATACACATCCAGCATATTCTCGCCAAGCTGGTATATTTGTCGCCCGCCATTTAGTAACCAAAAATATCCACCCAAAGGATGATGCTTATCTAATTCCTGAACAGTTCTATTTTTATTCAACTTCAGTTTCTCATCAAAACACAGCTCCTTTAATGTTGAAGCACATATGAGATACATATCAGTTGAATGTATGCGCATATCGCCAAATTGGCTAATCGCAATGCAATACATTTGTAGTTTTTTAAATTTATCCATTTCGTACCGCCTAACAATATCTGATTTCAATAAGCTGTTCTTTTTCTTCATTCGTGGGTTCTTTCTTTCCATAAAGCTGTACAACTAACTCATCCATTCCAATGCATTTAAGATGTAGATACCTACATAGCGTCATGTAACCAACGAATATGTGTGGCATTTCATGTATTTCCAACCACAAACCCTCACTAAAAATTACAGGCTTTTTCTCCCTATCTTCCAATATGCCATCGATATCAATTTGGTCACCTGTCCAATTGATATATGGCTGATCTAACCTAGTTACAACCGCATATGTTTTATTAACTGGACTTTTTCCAATTTTTTTAATCATGTTTAATACCCTTTTTAACTTTCTGATTAACTTCTCATTTGCTCTCTACGGCATTTTTCTTTCTGCTTCGCATACCACACTTCAATTTCTTCTGTATCAAAATAAACAGCAGACTGACGGGAAGATCCACTCTTTAACGGCTTTGGAAAAGATTGATCACTTTCCATGATTTTGCGCAAACAATCACGTGACACATTCAATAATTCACAAACTTGCTTGTATTTAAGGCGCAGCGGTTTAATTGCTTGAGTGGGAGGAAGCAAAGCTGAAATATCAAGACTTGCGGTATCACGTAACATGCTACGGCGGCTTTTTCTAAAGTAATCCACAATTATGGACTCCAAAATTATGTAATTCAGACTTAAGCCTACCAAAAGTTTTTTTTTTAAAATTATTTTCGTTGAAAACTCACAAAAAAATGCCACCTCAATGATGACATTTTCTTAAATTATTTATTTTAAAAGAGATTTTATATAGTCACTCCACCATTGCATAACCTCCGCTCTCTCTTTTATATATGTATTTCTAAAATGAGCAGACCGGACTCTATCTGTAACATGACCTAAAGCAGCGGCGATTATAAAAACTCTATCACTAAACCGTTCATATAAATGCATAGCCGCCAAATAACTGAAACCAAATAGGTTTTATCGTCCTTTATATCCCAAGTTATTCAAGGCTAACTTGAATTAGCCATCAGACATTGATTTGTAAATGTTTTTATTACTAGGAAACAAATATTCACTGCCACTACCTGATAGCTCCTTTAATTCACTTAATAGTTGTTTTACATGTGTAGATAAAGGAACCACATGTACTACATTTGTCCAAATATCATTTTCAAAATCAAACTGAACCCATTTTGCAGTTCTTAAATCTATTGGTCTTGGAAAGAGATGAATAAATAATTCCAAAGCAATAGCAGCTGATTGCTGTGAATAGTCTCTTATACAGGCAATCAGATCAGGTGAGTCATGAATATTAATATGTTTCAGTCTGTTGGAGGGCTTCTTGATTTCAAATGAAATGTATAAATGTAATTTATAAATAATTCTTAAATTTGTTTAAAATTAACATAATACACGTTATACGCATTTTAAAAATGGAGCATAAGGCTCCATTTTTATTGAATTTTTTAATTTTTATACCTGCTAAATTTACTCAGTATCAGTATATGAAACAACCAAATCAATAAGTTCTTCGGATGGTGTACTGCAAAATTCACGGATTCGTTCAGCAACAGTACTAGCATGGGTATATTCTTCATCAGCATAGTTGTTGTAATCAAAAAGAACCTCAGCCATACCAATTGGAAGATTTAACCCTGCTTGTAAGGCATCATAAGAATCGATATCTGAGTTACCATCCCATTTCACAATAGCCATAGTGTATGGCGTACTTAAGGGGTTATTAAGATGCTCTTTTGTGATGTCTAAAGTATCCATATAGAATCCAGCATCTTTCCACTTTGGCAAAGTCACTGCCCATCCAATAGCACAAGCAACTGTCTTACTGTCAGTGAGTAATTGTTCATCACTCACGAAGCCAACAGAGTTCTTAGATGGTCTTCTCCAAGTACGAATATCAAATCTATTAGGATCCAAATTCTCCAAGAAATCAGCTAACTCTAAAAGTAGATCTGTACGCATAGTTTATTACCTTTAATTGTTTTCAATGAGGTTGTTCGCATGTCTTCTTTTTACTTCATTGATGATTTCTTCAGGAGACAGCTCTGCTTTCTTTAAATGAGTTATCAGAGTTATTGTAATTGCTAAATTCAGGGGAATAATGCCAGTACTTTTATAATTAGTAATGGAATTTGGATTCATGCCAAGTAACGTTGCAAGATCTTTAATTGATAAGCCCATTTCTAACAATGTAATTTGAAGCTCTGTGTAAGTCATACAGTTACTCCTACCCTTGTCATTAGCAATATAGCACACAAATAGTGTGTTTATACATTATTTATGTGCTTATTTTCCTGATTATATATTTGCTCATTGACTTGTTTAGCACTAAAAAACTCAAACCACTCTTTTGAAATAATTGAGATAATAGGTCTGTTTCCAAAAACTGGTATTAAATGCTTGTTAATAGCTTGTTTACTTTAGCATACGTAGATGGCTGCTATAGATCTTTCTTTTTCGCTAAATACTTATCTATTAGCTGGCTAAACATTACTGGTGAAGCACTATCTTTCTGAGTAGTCTGAAAGCTTTGGGTATGATTTACTGTTTTATTCATAATTAGAATCTCTGAAATTCTAATAACAAGGTAAATAGGTTCAATTTACTTTCTATGAACGATCCATTTACTAACATATAAAGTATTGAATTGGATTCAAATTACCAAAAAAAAGCTTTTTTAGAAATTTGTTCCGTATAAAACTCAAAAAAATGCCATCTAAATGATGGCATTTTCTTAAATTATTTATTTTAAAAGAGATTTTATATAGTCACTCCACCATTGCATAAGTTCATAGCGCTCTTCCAGATGAGCCCCTTTATCGTATGCACCCTTCACACCACCTTTCAAATGAGATAAAGCCGACTCTATCACTTGAGATTTATCGCTAAAATGTTTATTTAGATTAGTGGATGCTATATGTCTAAATCCATGTGGATTTTGCCGTCCTTTATAACCTAACCTATTTAAAGCTACATTAAATGTCAGATTCGAGATTGGCTTATTAATATTATCCCGACTCGGAAATAAGTAGTCACTTTCAGTAGAGATCTCCTTTAACTCCTTCAAAAGTTCAATAACTTGCTTTGAAAGCGGAATACCGTGCTCAATATTTCTTTTCATCATACTAGCAGGTCGTATCCATACTGCTTCATCAAAATTGAATTGTTCCCAACGAGCATTTCTCAACTCTCCAGGTCTGGGAAACATATGAATCAAAAGCTCCAGCCCTATTGCGATCGGACGAGAAGAATAGGTTCTAATTAACGACACCATTTCAGGTAACTCATAAATGTGAACATGTTTCATACTTTTTGAAGCAAGTTTATCTATATGTTCTCCTATCCCCTCTAATGGATTATATAAAATATCTTTCTTAAATTTTGCTAGCTTATAAGCACCTGAACAATACGAAATTAATTTTTCAACTCGATTAAAAATATGTTCATTTAATTGCTTTTGAGTAAAAAAATTAAACCATTCTTTGGAAGTAATTGTGTTGTATGGACGATGACCGAAAACTGGGATAATGTGTTTTTCGATTGACTGTCTTTCTTTTTTATAAGTCTCCGGTTTCCATTTCAGTTTTTTCCTTTCTAACCATTCATAGATAAGATGTGAAAATAGAGCCTGCTCCTCCTCTACTTTAATTTGATTAAGCTCGGCCTGTGTTTTTACTTCAATATCTCCATTTGACATTCCTTCAGCTTTTTCACGAGCTTGTAAATATCCAATTTTCGGATAGCTACCTAAGCCAACCCATGCCCACTTGCCTTTCGCATTCTTATAACGATACTGCCAGGACTTTTTCCCATTCGGCTGAACACGACAATATAAACCTGCTATCTCTGTAGGCTCCCTGTATTCTTTATCGCGTGGTTTTAAATTTTTGAAACGGTCTTCTGGACTTTTTTTGCGCCGTACTTTTTGCTGACCTTTTTCTTCAGAAAAGGTATCTAGATCATCTTTGACTTTTTGCATAACTGCAGGTTTAACCTCAATTTTTCAACTGTGTATCCCTGAGTTATAATTTGAAAACTGGATACAAACAAGGATACACAGAGCGCGTTCCCATATGAAGTTATATGAAGTTAAACAAAGCAATAAAAAACCCTTAACTCTTTTAGAATTAAGGGTTTAGATCTTATATAAAGCTATATAAATATAAAATATGGTGGGCCCACACAGACTTGAACTGTGGACCAACGGATTATGAGTCCGCTGCTCTAACCAACTGAGCTATAGGCCCTATATAGACTGAATTTGTTATATTTCAACTAGTTCAGGCGCATTGAATACTAGCCAAGATTAGATCAAAAAACAAGTACTTTTCTTGCTGCTTGCACACTTAGCCAGCAACCATTTTTTATCCTTAATAACTGCCCTGTTTAGGATTTAAGACTTCAGTCTAATTTGAGCTAGCAAAAGCCTCATATGACATCTATATTTTCTATCTAAAATAAAGAGAGCTACGCTAATTATTCGAATATCAAATCGATAAATTGATCGCTTTTACGTCTCAATATATCCATAATCAATAAAAATACCAACTATTATATATGGAAATATAATCACAGGAAATATTCTTTAAAAATCTATAAAGGCTAAAATTCTGATTCCAATTTCTCGTCTTTACGCAAATCCATATAGATTTCGATTAAAGACCATACAATAACCAGTGCTAAAAGAAGCATTGAGAACATGAAAGCTGTAATATACGTCATAGGTTTCAATCTCAGAGAGAAAATGACCAGAAAATAGAAAAGACACAATTTCTTCTTTTCTTCGACAAAAGTCTAATAACTAAAATTTGTGCTGGATAGTCATTTTTTCATCATTTTAAGACTTATTTTATATAAGATGATATTTCCTAAGAATTATTAAGTATTTATTTATATCTTTCAGGTCTTAAAAAACTATTTAATATACATTTTTAATTTTGGATTTTTTATATTATTAATGAATTTTAATTAAAGCCTATTGACTGTGAATAAGAACAGGAAGAAATTATGCAGTTCATACCGTTAGCTCTTATTTCTTTCTACTTATGCTAAACAAATTTATTGGCGAATCTGCATTTAAGCTTGCCGGTTGGCAATATCATGTCGAACCCGATGTACTCGAAGATAAACAGGTCATTGTCGGATTTGAACATACATCCATGATGGATGCAGTTCTATCTTTGGCACTCTTTAAAATGTATGACATCAAAATTCATACCCTGATCAAGAAAGAACTGTTCAAAGGCCCAATGAAACCAATTCTGGAAGCCATGGGTGGTATCGCGGTCGACCGTAAAGCCAATAAAGATATTGTCAGTATAATGGTTGAACATTTTCAGAATAATGAAAAATTCAATCTGGTGATCGCACCTGAAGCCACCCGTGCCAAAAATGGTGAAGCGCGTAAACCGATCCGTACCGGTTTCTGGCATATTGCCAAAGCTGCCAATGTGCCAATTGTGCTTATGTACGCCAATTCCAAGACCAAGCAAGGCGGGATTTTTGGCAAAATCTACCCGACTGATCTCGCGCATGATCTGGCTTTAATCAAGCAGCTCTATAAAGAGAATGTTGGTCTGGATATCATTATCCCGGAATAAACTTTCCATAAAAGGGCTTGAGAATAATGTTTCACCTGCCCTTTTATTATTTAGGCATTTTCTCAGCAAAAATTTTCTTAAGTTTTTATTTACATTTATTACTTTGCCTTTCTATTTTATTGTCTATTTTTTTGGCATTATCATTAAATCTCAAATCCAGACTCTTTTTTCAAAAAAAGAGCTTATGGTAGAATCGGCGCAATTCGATAGGCATACAGCCAATCTACAAGGAGCATATTTCGCATGGCGGGTCATTCCAAGTGGGCCAATATTAAGCATCGTAAAGCAAAACAAGATGCCAGTCGTGGTAAGTTGTTTACCAAGTACATTCGTGAATTAACAACTGCTGCTAAACTCGGTGGCGCTGATGCGGGTAGTAATCCTCGTCTACGTGCTGTTGTAGAAAAAGCATTATCTGTAAACATGACACGTGATGTGATCAATCGCGCGATTCAGCGTGGTGCCGGTGGTGAAGATAACGACGATCTTAAAGAAGTAACCTATGAAGGTTATGGCGTAGGCGGCGTTGCGGTTATTGTTGAAACCATGACAGATAACCTGAACCGTACGGTTCCTGATGTACGTCACTGCTTTACTAAAACTGATGGTAACCTCGGTACCAACGGTTCAGTATCCTTCCTATTCACTAAACGTGGCGAAATTACTTTTGAAGATGTGTCTTTAGAAGATCAAATCATGGAAGTGGCGCTTGAAGCGGGTGCTGAAGACATTGAAGTGGATGAAGATGAAATCCTGGTGATCACTACGCCTGAAAGCTTCGGTACAGTACAAGATGCTTTAGCTGCTGCAGGTTTAAAATCTGATAACGCTGAAGTGGTGATGAGCCCATCTACCAAAGCTGAAATCACAGATATCGACCAAGCGAAAAAAATCATGAAAATGATTGATATGCTTGAAGATCTGGATGATGTTCAAAACGTTTATACCAACGTTGAATTCTCTGATGAAGTTTTAGCGCAACTCGATGCCTAATCTTCTATGAGATTAAAACGCACCTTCGGGTGCGTTTTTTATATGCGCTAAAAAGCCTGGAATTTTAAACCTTATTTAAAAGACCACTACAGTTAAAAACATTATATTCCTTGATCACAAAGCTGGAATGCAGTGCTACGACATGCTCGATCTTGCCGATTCGGCTTAATAGAATCTGACTATAATTTTCCATATCACGTGCCACAACTTCGACAATAAAATCCGCAGACTGTCCTGTCACCAGGAAAGCGTTAATGACTTCCGGAATATTTTCTAATTCTTCTAAAAATTTGGCAAAAGTATCGCTATCATGCTTGCTTAAGGAAACCTGCAACAGCACATGCAGGCTAAAGCCCAATTTTTGATAATTAATCTCGCGCTTCAAGCCACTGATAATATTATGATCGATCAAATGCTTGATCCTGCGGTGTACCGAACTCACAGATAAATTTACTCTCTCCGAGAGTTCATTCAGATTGACATCTTCATGGGTCAAAATTTCAAGAATGTGCTTATCAAAACGATCTAATTCCATCTTTAATCTCTTGCCATTTTATTCAAATACATCATTGTTTTGCTGATAGTATTGATAAATTTTTCATAAATTACCAGTTATTTGAAAAAAAATGCCAGAAACATCTCAATAACCAGTTTTAAACCATGTTTATGGTCATTCGTCGTATAAAACGAATTTTCGATAAACGTCTCTTTTTAAATAAATCATTCTTATTTATCACTAAACTATTTATGAATAAAAACTATGAAGCTGATAACTGGATTTTCAAAGCATGATTAATCCAACTTAGATTTACACTTGTATAGAAATTGAATAAGAATTGAGCGGTTTATCTAAAACACACAACAAACATAACAAGATAAAAATTCGCAAGGAACGGTTATGGCTTTTAGTATTCTTAGTTCAATTAAAACTAAACTCAGTCCAGTGCTCACGACAGAGATACAAAATACGAGTTTACTTGGTGGTTTATTGGGTGGCAGTCTTTCTGGCATTATTGGTTCTATTACAGGTTCTACCCGCTCTACCCCTTCCCTAGATTCTCTCTTAAACAGCCTGCTTTCTGGCAAAAGTTTAAATTCCAGTTCCCTCACTGATTTAATTAGCCAATTTACAGGCTCAAATGCTTCTAAACTTGATATCAACAGTTTAATTAGCCAATTAACGAAAGCCAATGGTGGCGGTTTTGACATAGGTTCAATCAGCAATCTGCTTGGCAGTTTAATGGGTGGTAATACATCAACCCTGGATTTAAATACAGTTATCAAATTGGTCAGCGGATTGATGGGTGGCAGTACTGGTAATCTAGATCTTAGTAAAATTGCTGAACTGGCTGGCAACTTATTGCAAGGTGGCGACCTTGATCTTACCCAAATCACTCAACTGCTGAGTGGCCTGATTGGAGGTACTGGTGGTCTTGGTGGAACAGACATTGGTGCCATCGTCGGTATCGTCAGTGGTCTCATTCAAGGTGGTGATATTGATATCGCACAAATTGCTGAACTGGTTAGTGGCTTAATTGGTGGTTCTGGCGGACTTGGCGATGTAGATATTGGTCAAATTGCCAATCTAGTCGGTGGTCTCATCAGTGGCAATGCCGCTAGTGATCTCGACATCGGTGCAATTGTTGACTTGATCAGCGGATTGATCGGTGGCTCAACAGGTAGTTTAGATACCAGTTCAGTCAATCTGTTAGCCAGTAACCTAATGAGCAATGCAAGCAGTGACCTTGATATCGGTGCTATTACCAATTTGCTCAGTGGTCTAATCAGCAATTCAGGCAATATCGATACGGGCACCATTGCGCAAACTGTAACGCAAAGCCTGATGCCACTGCTTGCATCGATTGATACAGGTAACTCATCCATTGATATGGATCAACTTACCCAAGTTTTACCAAGAGTGGTTGGTAGTGTGACTACATTGGTATCTGCAATCAGTTCTGCAGGTTCAGGTAATGTGCCAGACACCATCGCAGATGTACTAAAAGGCATCAATCCACTGTTGAATCTATTAGCGAATAGTGACGTTCTTGACGCTGATCAGGCAGAAATCGTGAATTCTCTTTACGATGTCTTGAATGGCGTACAAGTGGTGCTGGATTTTGTGAATAACCCATTACTGCTCACCTTATCCAGCGACCTCAACAATGTGATTACAGCACTAAAACCAGTGATTGCGCTGATTGATAGCGAAGGTCAATTCTCGGATCTTCTGGATGGTGTTCAGTTTCCTGAAATTGGCGACCTGCTCGGGTCACTCGGTTCTGGCGTGCCAAGCTTAGAGGGTTTAGGTCTGGATGCATTCACGGATAGTCTTGGCAATTTAGTCGGTAACAACTCGTCCCTACAACTGCCTGATCTTAGCGAATTGATTTCCGGCATTAGTAATACTGATACGGCTACGAATATCAGCATTACTGAAATCCTCCCAACCATTAAAGAAACTATTACCAATATCTCAAGTGGTAGTTCCCTGCCGAAGTTTGACTTTAGCTCACTGCTCAGTGGCTTCAGTAAAACAAGTGATATTGATCAAACCAGCCCTTGGAGTTAATTCTAATCTCATAAAAAAACGCGCTTTATGCGCGTTTTTTTATTTCATTTTTAATTTTATACACCGCGCCAATCAACACGGGCATTGCGCTCATTACGATACATCTTTTGAATATATTGCCCTAATGGCAACTCAGCCAGATGACTTTGATATTCCCGGTATTCATCCGACATCGATTCAAAGCTTTCCCTCTCCCACGGCGTTCCCGGAATAGCCAATAGAGGGGCCAGAATCGAACAGACAGCAATATCGGCCAGAGAGAAACGCGAACCGACGAGATAAGGTCCTTCTTTTTCCATACGGATCTGATTAAGCTGCTCAACCGAATCCTTGATAAATTGTTTGGACTGTTCCAGTGTTTCTTCAGTCAAGGCATAACCCTTGGTCAAAATGGTTTTTAGCAATGGCTTGGAGAATTTTTCAAACTGGCGCAGATAGCCTTTTTCTCCAATCAGAATATCCATCGATTCATGGTCATGCGATAAAGCCTGAGCCAGCATCCAGCGACGCACATGGCGGCCTAATTCCTGGGTGATTTCATCAATATCTAATGCCTGCTGACGCAAGCTTGCTTCTGCAGGTAGCAGACGGTGTTCAGGATATTGCTCATCCAGATATAGAGCGATTTTGGTCGAATCCGCAATCCACCGTTCCTGATCACGCAGAATCGGTAAACGATTTTGTCCAGTTTTCAGGCGGGCAAAGGCACGATGGGCACCCGGCATCAGATTGTGCGCAACATATTCCAGCTCTTTGTAATCCAGCATCCAGCGTGCCTTTTCACAAAAATGAGAAAGTGGAAACTGGTATAAGATGCGCATAAATTCTCCATGCTTGTTTTTAGGTCAGATCGCATTAAAACCATCTAATTTAGTCGGATACTTTAGTCACCCCAGACTGAAAATACAATGAACTTTTTATTCAAAATAAAGATGTTGCTTATTCAACACGGCGATGAGTATTTTTATACATTTTTTTGTCTTGATTATCTATAAAGCAGATATGCATCGCTTTAAACTCATCTTCTAAAATTAAGGAATTATTCAAAACCTATTTAATTTTAATCAGTTACTATATTCCAAATTTATAAGAATCTAGCAGTTTTTGTCCTAAATAGCTTTTTTCATAAGCTTTGCAAAAGCAATTGCTTAATTACATAAAGCTTTCGCTGTAACGTTTTGGCATCGATTTAGGATGTCATTATGTCTCGTTTAACTTCTGAAAAAGTTCATATCATCGAAAATGATCTCGACGCGATTAATGCTGCTTATCAGGTTGCAGACTTTGCCCTGGAAGGCCGTAATCAGCGTGATCAGCAACGTCTATTACCTTTTGCTGAGATTGACCTGTTCAGCCAGAAAGGCCTGGGCGGCATGCGTATTCCGAAACAGTACGGCGGTGCATTTGTTGCCAATAAAACCTTGGCTCATGTATTCCGGATTATTAATAAGGCTGACTCAAGTGTCGGGCAAATTCCGCAGAACCAGATCGCATTACTCAACATGATCGAGATCATGGGCACAGAAGAACAAAAACAGTTTATTTATAACGAAATTCTAAAAGGTAAGCGTCTGGCGAATGGCGGTCCAGAGCGCAATACCAAAGATACCAAGACGCTTGCCACCACTTTAACATTTGAAAATGGCCGCTATTTTGTGGATGGCGAGAAATTCTATTCAACTGGTAGTAGCTTCGCGCACTGGTTAGCGATTAAAGCGATTCATCCAGAAGGCCATGTAGTACTAACCATTGTCGACCGCAATGCTGAAGGTGTGGAAGTGATCGATAACTGGAATGGCTTTGGTCAACGCACGACTTCGAGTGGTACCGTTAAACTTCAGCATGTCGAAGTTGATCCGCTATTGATTTTTGATGAGCGTCTGTTAGGAAATCAACCAAGCTACCGCGGTGCCTATTCCCAATTGATGCAGGTCGCGATTGATGTCGGCATTGCCGAAGCTGCTTTTGCCGATACGCTGACTGCCGTACAAAAAGCACGTCCAATTGTCGATGCTCAAGTCGAAAAAGCCAGCTTAGAACATTATACCCTGCAGGAAGTTGGCAAATCTTCTGTGCTGCTCGATGCCGCGATTTTACTGCTGGATGAAGCCGCTGAATATCTGGATGAACTGGATCAGCTGGAATCTGTGACTGATGAGCAGGCAGCCAAAGCCTCAATTCTAGTGGCTGAAGCCAAGGTCTATGCCAACGATGCTGCGCTACATATCTCGGAAAAATTACTGGAATTGGGTGGAAGTCGCTCCAGCCTCAGTCAGCACAATCTGGATCAGCATTGGCGTAATGCCCGTGTGCATACCTTGCATGACCCGATCCGCTGGAAGCTGCATGCACTTGGGGATTATTACCTAAATCATAAACTCCCTGCCCGCCACGCCTGGATTTAAGGATATTTGCCATGACTTCATTTCAAAACATTAGTCCATTGCAGTCAGAACAGCTGGCACATGCGCACATCATCAAATCTGATGAAGAAGCACTAGAAATTGCCCATAATCTGGCAGAGCAGTTCAAGATTAATTCAGTACAACGTGATGCTGAACGTATTCTGCCTTTCGAAGAGATCGAGGCTTATAGCCAGTCCGGACTTTGGGCGATTACTGTACCAAAAGAATATGGTGGTGCAGAAGTGTCTAACTATACCGTGGCACAAGTCATTGCCCTAATGAGCGGTGTGGATGGTTCAATCGGTCAGATTCCGCAAAACCATTTCTATGGTCTGGAAATCCTGCGTAATAACGGCACGGAGGAACAAAAACGCAAGCTGTATGCCGAAGTTCTGAAAGGTGCCCGCTTTGGTAATGCCTTGGCTGAGTTCAAGACCAAAACTGCTGCACAGCGCCAGACTGCTATCCGCAAAACCGAGCAAGGTTATGTCATTAACGGCGAAAAATTCTATTGCACCGGCAGCCTGTTTGCGCACCGCATTCCGACACTGGTCGTGCATGAAAGCGAACAGCAATTCCTGGCCTTTGTCCCACGTGACAGTGAAGGTCTGACCCTGATTGATGACTGGAGCGGTTTTGGCCAGCGTACCACTGGCAGCGGCACGGTGAAATTCGACAACGTGCAGGTGCTTGAGGAAGATGTGGTACGTTTTGATACGGCCTATTCCCGCCCAACCATTTCCGGTCCTTTCGCACAATTGCTACATGCCTCCATTGAAACCGGCATTGCCCGTGCTGCATTTGAGGAAACCTTGAACCGTGTACGTCAGGCGCGTCCGTGGATTGATTCTGGTGTGGACAAGGCCACCGATGATCCGCTGACCAAACTTGAACTGGGCCGTGTGGTAGCTGATGTGCGTGCTTCTGAAGTGTTACTCAAACAGGCCGCATGTTCTGTTGATGCCGCCAAGGTTGCTCCGACTGAGGTCAGTGTTGCCAAAGCCTCTCTAGATGTAGCCAAAGTGCGTGCACACAGTTCTGAAACCGCATTAAAAGCATCATCGAAGCTGATTGAACTGGCTGGCAGTCGTGGTAGCCAGCGCGAAGATGGCTTAGACCGCTTCTGGCGTAATGCCCGCGTGCATACCCTGCATGATGCTTCACGATGGAAATACTATTTTATCGCCAATTATTTGCTGAATGGTGTTCTGCCTCCACGCCGGGGGACATTGTAATGACAAAGACTACAACAAACTCGAAAACTAAAAAAATCCTGCTGAACGCTTTTGATATGAACTGCGTGGGTCATATCAATCATGGCTTGTGGGCTCATCCGCGGGATGAATCACACCGTTTTAATGAACTGAGCTACTGGACTGATCTGGCGAAAACGCTGGAAAAAGGTCTGTTTGACGGCCTGTTCATTGCCGACATTACCGGAGTCTATGATGTCTATCAGAACGGCATTGACCTGACTCTAAGAGAATCCATTCAGTTACCCAGCCATGACCCAAGCACGCTGGTATCTGCCATGGCAGCAGTCACTGAGAATCTCGGTTTTGGTGTCACGGTGAATCTCAGCTATGAGTCACCGTACCAGTTCGCCCGTCGTTTTGCCAGTCTGGATCACCTGACCCATGGCCGTATCGGCTGGAATATTGTCACCGGTTATCTGGACAGTGCACAACGTCTGATTGGCGAAAATGGCCTGAAAGACCATGACCTGCGCTATGAACAGGCCGAGGAGTTTTTACAGCTGTGCTACAAATTCTGGGAAGACTCCTGGGAAGATAATGCAGTTTTAAAAGATAAGCAAAATCGAATTTTTACTGATCCCACCAAGGTTCATCAGATCAATCATCAGGGCCAGTTCTACCGCAGCCAAGGTGTATTCCAGGTTTCCCCTTCTGTTCAGCGTACACCTGTATTGTTCCAAGCCGGTGCTTCTCCACGTGGCAAGGCTTTTGCCACTCAGCATGCTGAAGGCATGTTTATTGGTGGTGATCATCCGGACAAGATCAAGAAACAGGTCGATCAGATCCGTCGTCAAGCGGTTGAACAAGGTCGTGATCCTGAAGCGATCAAGATTTTTGTCGGCATTACCGTGGTCACTGCAGCAACGGATGAACTAGCACAGCAAAAGCTGGATGAATATCGCGCCTATGCCAGCCCTGAAGCCGGTCTTGCGCATTATTCAAGTTCTGTCGGGATTGACCTGTCTAAATTTTCCGATGATGAACCGATCCCGTACAAGAAAACCAATAGTATCGCAACGGTCAATCAAAAATTTAAAGAGCAGCAGATCACACCCAATGACCTAAAAGCTCAGCATGTGTTAGGTGGGCGTTATCCACTAATTGTTGGCAGCGGTGCCACGATAGCAGAAAAACTGATTCAGCTGATTGATGAAACCGGTATTGATGGCTTCAACCTGACCCGCACGGTTGCACCTGAATCGCATCAGGATTTTATCCAATTAGTGATTCCTGAATTACAGCAGCGCGGACGCTATAAAACTGAATATGAACAAGGCAGTTTCAGACACAAACTGTTTCAGCAAGGAGACCGCTTACCTAGCGCGCATCCAGTGCAGCAATTTCGATGTCAAAGCTCCGCCTCAACAAGCAACACAAACTTAAAGCAAAAACAATCAGCATAAATTTATTTTGAGGTGCAACATGGCACAAATAGCTAAAACAAAATTCACCATTATTGGGGTGATTATTGCTGCCATCATCATTGGGCTGGTGGTATGGAACCAGCAAAAGAAATCCGGTTCGGATGAACTGGTGATTGGGATCAGCCCGTCCTTCGCTAAACCTTTACAGGTGGCAGCAGAAGAAGCCAAACAGCAAGGTCTAAATGTCAAACTGGTCGAGTTCTCGGACTGGAATACACCGAATATCACCCTGAATCATGGTGACATTGATGCTAACTTCTTCCAGCATCAGCTGTTTTTAGATAATGCTAAAAAAGAAACTGATTTTAAAATCAAAGCTTTTGCCAAAGGTGCAGCGACGCATGTTGGCCTATATTCCAAGAAAATTAACAGCCTGGATGAGCTAAAAGACGGCGCGAAAGTTGTAGTACCAAATGATCCAGTCAATCAAGGTCGTGCGCTACTGTTATTGCAACAAGCCAAACTGGTAACTTTAAAAGATCCAAACAACCACCTTTCTAGCCTAAAAGATATTGCAGTGAATCCGAAAAATCTGCAATTCGTTGAGGTTGAAGGTCCGCAAACTGCACGTGCCATTGATGATGTTGATCTGGCTTTCGGTTACCCGCACTATCTACGTCTGGCTAAAACAGCTGATCCAGAACAAGCGTTGTTATTTGACTCTAACAAAGACAACCGTTACGCGATCCTATTTGCGGTACGTGAGGACTATCAGGACAAAAATGACAAGCTGAAAAAATTTGTTGAAATCTATCAGAACTCCCCTCGCGTGAAGGAAGCACTAGATGCTGACTTTGGTGCGAAGCTCTGGTTCCCGGGCTGGAAATAAGGTGCGATGATGACACAAGTAAATTCGTCAAATTCGAATGCAAAGAAGTGGATCATTGGCGGTGTCATCCTTGCACTTATTCTTGGGCTGGCGGCTTACCGTTGGACCAAGGGTCAGCAGCAGGAGGATGTACTGACCATTGGCATTAGCCCACCTTATGCAGACTTATTGCAAAGTGTGGCTGATGAACTGAAACCGCAAGGTATTAATGTGAAACTGGTTGAATTTTCCGACTGGCATGCACCCAATGTCGCGGTACAGAATGGCGACATCGATGCTAACTTTTTCCAGCAAAGTGTCTACTTAAGAAATGCCATTCGCGAAACCAACTTTGACTTGCATAGTTTCGCGTCCGGTACGGGTAGCCATGTCGGCTTATATTCAAGGAAATATAAATCTCTAGATGAGTTACCACAAAATGCCCGTGTAGTGATTCCGAATGATCCGGTGAATCTGGCACGTGCCTTGATCCTTCTTAACCGTGCAAAACTGATTGAACTGAAAGATATCAATAATGAATTATCAACCGTTAAGGACATCAAGAATAATCCTAAACAGTTGCAGTTTATTGAAGTTGAGGGCCCACAAACGGCGCATGCCCTGAATGAAGCAGACCTGATCTTTGGTTATCCGCATTATCTAAAACTTGCTAAAGCAGCAGATCCACATGATGCTCTGTTCCTGGATCCAATCGACAAGAAATACGCCATTCTGTTTGTGACACGCAAAGACTACGAAGATAAAAATCAGAAACTGGCGACTTTTGTAAAAGCCTTCCAGAGCTCTGCAAAAGTCAAAGCAATTCTGGATCAGGATTTTGGTACTGGCATGTGGTTTGAAGGCTGGAAATAAGGAGAATACTATGGTGAGTTTTGGTTCTCAGGTGGCGTTTTCCGTCCCGCATATCAAAATCCGCAACCTGAACAAATACTATGAGGTACAAGGCAAATCGGTACATGCCTTAAAGAACATCAATCTGGATATTCCTGAAGGTAAAATCTTCGGGATTATCGGGAAAAGTGGTGCGGGGAAATCCTCGCTGCTACGTACCCTAAATGGTCTGGAACAGATCAGCGAAGGTCATATCCATATCCATCAGCAGGATTTGGCTGGCTTAACCCATGCTGAACTGATCCAGCTTCGTCAGCGTATTGGCATGATTTTTCAACACTTCAACCTGATGTCTGCCAAAACCGTCTGGGAAAATGTAGCTCTGCCTTTAAAAGTTGCAAATTATAAAAAATCAGACATTGATGCGCGTGTAAACGAAGTGCTGCAACTGGTCGGCTTAAGCGATAAGGCTCAGAACTACCCTTCTCAGCTATCCGGTGGCCAAAAACAGCGTGTCGGTATTGCCCGCGCGCTGGTGCATCACCCGGAAATTCTACTCTGTGATGAAGCCACTTCTGCACTGGATCCGGAAAGTACCTCAGTGGTGCTGTCTTTACTGAAAGAAATCAACCAGAAACTCGGCATCACTATTGTACTAATCACCCATGAAATGCAGGTCATTCGTGAAATCTGCGATCAAGTCGTCGTGATTGAAAAAGGTGAAATTGTTGAAGCGGGTGAAGTCTGGTCAGTGTTTTCCAATCCACAGCAGCAGATTACCCAGGAACTGCTGAATCTGGAACAGCTGGAACTGCCATTTTCGATCAGTCCTGAAGTGACAACAGATACCACGCATAGCATTATCAAACTGCGCTATGCCTCTAGTGTTCAGTATTCCCCAGATTTGAAAGTGATTTTCGAACAGTTCGAGCATCCGGTGCATCTCTATCAAAGTCATATCGACAGCATCCAGAATCATCTGGTCGGTAGCCTGATTGTCGCAGTTGCCGATCTAAATCTGGATACTGACTTACTTCAGCAAAAACTAAAACAACACATTGCACAGATTGAGGTGATTGGCTATGCACGACCAACTCATTGATTTATTACTAACAGGAACCACCGATACCCTCATCATGGTTGGTGTATCCGCAATCGTTGCCTTTCTGATTGGTTTACCGATGGCAGTAGTACTGGTCAGTACATCTGAACACGGGATCTATCCATCCAAACCCATTAATCAGGCTCTGGGCTGGATTGTAAATATTACCCGTTCGGTGCCTTTCCTGATTTTAATGGTCGCTTTAATTCCCCTTACCCGCTGGATTGTAGGCACCAGCTATGGCGTCTGGGCAGCAGTCGTACCTTTAACGTTGGCCGCGACTCCTTTCTTTGCGCGTATTGCTGAAGTGAGTTTACGTGAAGTAGATCAGGGACTGATTGAAGCGGCTCAAGCGATTGGCTGTAACCGTAAGCAAATTATCTGGCATGTGCTATTACCTGAAGCTTTACCAGGGATTGTGGCCGGTTTTACCGTCACTTTGGTGACCATGATTAACTCATCAGCAATTGCCGGTGCTATTGGTGCCGGTGGTCTGGGCGACATTGCCTACCGTTATGGCTATCAGCGTTTTGACATGCAGATCATGCTGGCAGTGATTGTGGTACTGGTGATTCTGGTCATGCTGGTTCAGGCCACTGGTGATACCCTGTCGAATCAGCTCGACAAACGTAAAATTTAAAAACATCTATTTCATAAGTTTTCAACAAAGCACCTAGCCATGACCTGACTTTGTCATGGCTTTCATGTAAAATCACTGGCAATTTTTATATAACGCTTTGTGAGTTATTTCATGGGTTTTAATTGTGGTATTGTAGGCCTGCCTAACGTTGGTAAATCTACGCTTTTCAATGCATTAACTAAAGCTGCAATTGCTGCGGAAAACTTCCCATTCTGTACGATTGAACCAAACACCGGTATCGTGCCTGTGCCTGATCCACGCCTGGACAAACTTGCTGAAATCGTAAAACCACAACGCGTGGTACCAACTACCATGGAATTCGTGGACATCGCGGGTCTGGTTGCTGGTGCATCTAAAGGCGAAGGTCTGGGTAACCAGTTCCTGGCGAATATCCGTGAAACTGATGCAATTGCTCATGTTGTTCGTTGTTTCGAAGATGAAAACGTGATTCACGTCAACGGTAAAATTGATCCGCTTGATGACATCGCAACGATTAACACTGAACTTGCTCTAGCTGACCTTGAAACTGTGACTAAAGCAGTGACTCGTCTGGCGAAGTCTGCAAAAGGTGGCGATAAAGAAGCTGTAGCCACTAAAGCCGTTCTAGAAAAAATCTTACCTCTGCTTGATGAAGGCAAACCTGCCCGTGCAGCAAATCTGGATGATGACGAACGTAAACTGGTTCGTGGCTTTGGTCTATTAACACTTAAACCAACGATGTACATCGCTAACGTGGCAGAAGACGGTTTTGAAAACAACCCGCACCTCGATGCGGTACGTGAACTGGCAGCTGCTGAAAATGCAATCGTGGTTCCACTTTGCAACCAGATCGAAGCTGAAATTTCATTGCTTGAAGATGAAGACCGTGCTGAGTTCCTGGAAGCAATGGGTATGGAAGAGCCAGGTCTGAACGTGGTGATCCGCGCAGGTTATTCACTGCTTGGCCTGCAAACTTACTTCACTGCCGGTGTACAGGAAGTTCGCGCCTGGACGGTTAAAGTCGGCGCTACTGCGCCTCAGGCAGCGGGTGTCATTCACACTGACTTCGAAAAAGGCTTCATCCGTGCAGAATGTATTGCTTATGATGATTTTGTACAGTATAACGGCGAAGCTGGCGCTAAAGAAGCAGGTAAATGGCGTCTAGAGGGTAAAACTTATATCGTTCAGGACGGTGACGTTCTGCACTTCCGTTTCA
Organism: Acinetobacter sp. YH12233; assembly: GCF_013417725.1. Taxonomy (NCBI): domain Bacteria; kingdom Pseudomonadati; phylum Pseudomonadota; class Gammaproteobacteria; order Moraxellales; family Moraxellaceae; genus Acinetobacter; species Acinetobacter sp. YH12233. Next base: position 17,977 of record NZ_VPDK01000027.1, on the reverse strand, counting down.
ACGTATAAGTTGAAGCCAAAGAAAAGCCCCAAATCTGGGGCTTTTTTGTTACTAAATTTGGCTTCTTGCTATTCTCATACGCATCTTTACATCCTATTTATAAAAATCTCTTCCCATAACATTAATGATAATAATTCTCATTGTATTTAATACAACTCAAGCGTATTTTAAAATTTAGTCGAGAATTCCACTCACTCAATCACGCTTAAGGACAATTAAAAATGAGCTATACCCTTCCCGAACTTCCTTATGCTTATGATGCATTGGAACCGCATATTGATGCTAAAACCATGGAAATCCACCATGCCAAGCACCATCAAACTTATATCAACAACATCAATGCAGGTATTGAAGGCACAGAATGGGAAGATCTTTCTGTAGAAGAACTGGTGAGCAAAGCCAATCAGGTCCCTGAAGATCTGAAAAATAATGTGATTAATAATGGCGGCGGTCATGCCAACCATTCCCTGTTCTGGACAGTAATGAGTCCAAGTGGAGGTGGCAATCCTGAAGGTGAAATTGCACAGGCGATCGACAAGGAGCTTGGCGGCTTTGAAGCCTTTAAAGAAGCTTTTACCAAAGCAGCCCTGACCCGTTTTGGTAGCGGATGGGCCTGGCTCAGCGTAGCACCTGATCAAACCATTATTGTAGAAAACAGTGCCAATCAGGACTCACCCCTCATGCATGGCAATACCCCGATTCTAGGTCTGGATGTCTGGGAACATGCGTACTATTTGAAATACCAGAACCGTCGTCCTGAATATATTGCCGCTTTCTTTAATGTTGTGAACTGGAAGGAAGTGAATCGCCGTTATCTGGAAGCACTTTCAACATAAATGAACACAGTAGGACGTAATCTCATGTCTTGGCACTCTTTACGTTTGCTCTGCGGCCTCAGTATACTTTTGGGCGGAGCAGTGTTGTATCTAGAACGTCTGTTCATGTTGCTTTAAGACATGATCGTCTATTGTATGGGAAGCCTTATTCTGAGGCTTCTTTTAATTTTTGCTGTTTAATTTTTTCTATAGGGAGATGGATTTAAAATTTAAGAACGCAATTCACAGACATTGACGCTATCGAAGCCATTGGTACATGGTGCCACTTCACACGCATAAGAAGCTTGTACTCCACTTACTAAAACAGCACTCATACTTATCGCTAAAAACAATTTATCAAACATTTAAAATGACTCCAAAAATTAACTTTTATCTCTAAATCGCTTGATTATGAGTTAATTATAGGACTTTTTTAATGATTCAGGGCAATCTTTTTGATTTTAATTATTGTTTATTTATATAAATAGAATCGTTTTTTATAACAAAAAAGCGGAACCGAAGTCCCGCCTGAAGATTATAAAACCCGATTAAGACTGTTCAGCTACTGCATTACCTTTCTGCTTTGGATCAGTATTTCCCAGTTCAGGATGAGCAATAGCTCCCTGACATTGCTGTTTATCACGCTCATAGTCGGCCTGTTTCTGTGCCACGCTACTGCTATTTTCAACGGTGCTACGTGCCCAGATTTCCAGACTGGTTAACGCCTTGCGACATAAGGCATATTTTCCTTCCGTCACTGAGTCAGTCATTTTCACATTAATGCGCCAGTCAGTACTCAATTTACGGGCCGGTTGACGTACCTGAGCATCTATCTGTTCCATTTCCTTGTTATAAACCAGCGGATCGACTTCATTCATGAATTGCCATGCAGCATTGGCATAAGTGGTCGCATCATTAGAGAGTTTAGGTGCCGCTTTAATTTCGGCTTTTGGCGCTTGACTGTCATTTCCACAAGCTTGAAGAAATAAGGTGCTGCCGATTAAAACACCGACCAGCATTGCACGTGTCTTGAACATCAACATATCAGAATCGCCAGTTAAACATTTCGGCACTATGCTAGTAAATTCGCGTACAATACACAATCTTGATTTAATCCCTGTTTTAACTCTCTCCCTCAAGGTGTTTTGTGTCTGACCACAATCCAGTAGCGATGCAACCTGCCGGTTTCTGGCAAGGTGCCAAAGATAGCCAGGCCATTATATTTACTTACCTTCCGGTCTCCTTTGCCTTTGGCGTTTCTGCCACCCAGTTCGGCTTTACTGCCTGGGAAGCCTTATTTCTGTCCTGCTCCATGTATGCCGGTGCCAGCCAGTTTTTAGTCGTAGCGTTACTTGGTAGCGGTACTTCGATCTGGATGACTGCATTGACCGTGATTGCCTTGGACATTCGTCATCTTTTATACGGCCCAGCTTTACAAAACCTGATTCAAGATCGTTTAAACCTGAAGAAAACCGCAGTCTGGGCTTGGGGTCTTACTGATGAAGTCTTTGCTTCAGGTATGATCAAGCTGTCACAACGGCGTCAGGAATGGTCAGAGTCGTGGATGCTCGGTCTGAGTCTATTTAGCTGGTTATCTTGGGCGACAGGCTCATTTTTAGGCGGCTTATTTGCTGATCAGGTCAGTCATCTGCCACAATTCTTGCAGGCGGCTTTAGATTTCCTGCTACCTGCCCTGTTCTTGAGTTTCCTGCTCGCTGCATTTGAAAAGAAACATACCTTTGTGGTGACCATCACGATTATTGTCTCAGCGGTAGCCTGTTATTTTATCGATTTGTCCGCTGCGATCTTTATCGGCATCAGTTCCGGTATTTTGGCCGGCCTGTTCAAGCACTATGTGCTGAAAAAACCAGATCCTGAATATGCAGGAGATCAATCATGAATCTTGAAATTATCTTGGTCGGAATTATTGTCGGGATTGCCAATTTTGCCTCACGTTTTGGCCCTTTCTATGTAATTCAAAAATTTCAGCAGGGTTCGCAAAAACGTGGTGCGCTATGGTTGAAAATTGCCTTGGGTTCGATTGGAATTGCTGCCATCAGTTCCATGCTGGTTGTGGCGACCTTACCGCCCTTATTGGAAACGCCAGATAAAAGCTTTGCCATGCTGATCGGTTTTATTGTACTCGCTGGACTGTATTTCAAGTTCAAGAAAATTGTCATGGCGACCTTAACTGCTGCTTTAACCTATGGTCTGATTTATACCTATATCCCCATGCCTTTTTAAGCCTTTTAGTAAATTAGAAATCTCATTCAAGACTTATGCTAAATTAAATGCATAAGTCTTTTTGATATAAGAAGAAAAATAAGGAAAATATTGGCATGTTCGAGCCAAAGCAAATGATTGAAGGGAAAATTTTTATTCATCATCGACGTGATGAAATGTTAGCTATTTTTAATCAATACGAATTACCCGGCTGTTATTTTGAATGTTTTATCAATGCACAGAATTTTACTGGTCATTTTGTAGAAGTGGTTGCTGAACCCTCAGATCATGTCCGTGTCATTTATATTCAGAAGCATGGCAAAAATAAAATCGTTGTCCTATATAACCAGACTCAACAGGTAATCCATCTGCATCCCAAACAAATCATTTTTAGCCGTTGGAGCCTGCTACATAAAGGCATTCCAAATCTCATTTATGTATTTTGCTTTAGTATAATTTTACTGTTTCTATTTTTTGCACTTGTCGCAGTGTCAAATCATCAATTCCACTTTTTCACTGTATTCTTAGATGCACTGCAATTTTCAGGATTTGGTTTATTGCTATGGATATTTGGTTTTATCTGTCCTTTTGTGATTCCCTTTTATGCCTTTAAGAGAATACAAAGTCTGAAACTTCTCCATCAACTTCAGCTCAATGACAAGCAAATTCTGCATATGGAAAAACCCAATCCGCAAAACCGGATTTATCATTTAAACCCTATGAAAAATACAATAAAGCGAACTGCCTGATTTCAGATGCAATTCTCTATAAACTTTTATAAATAAAACTGCTGGCCAATATCACAATTTTGTATGAAACTCGGCTTATCTCGGCATTGAGTTCTGTTATGCTAAAAGTCCATAAAATCAAGCATGGATAATACACATGAACGTGACTATTGGTACTCCTCTTCAATCTTCAGCTTTTAAAGTTCTATTGCTAGGTTCAGGAGAACTAGGTAAGGAAGTGGTGATTTCCTTGCAACGTTTAGGTGTAGAAGTTCATGCTGCAGATCGTTATGCAGATGCTCCTGCCATGCAGGTGGCACATTTTTCTTATGCCTTAAATATGGCAGATGCAGCGGAACTCAAACAGCTTATTCAAAAAATTCAGCCGCATCTCATTGTTCCTGAAATTGAAGCGATTGCGACCGAAGTGCTGGTTGAAATTGAAGAACAGAATATTGCAACCGTAATTCCTTCAGCTAAAGCAGTGAACCTGACCATGAACCGTGAAGGCATTCGTCGTCTGGCAGCTGAAGAACTAGGCTTACCGACCTCTGCTTATCGCTTCGCCGATTCTCTGGAATCTTTCCGCGCAGCCTGTGATGACATTGGCTATCCAAACTTTGTGAAACCGGTGATGTCTTCTTCAGGTAAAGGCCAATCTCGCGTGAAAAGTTTTGAAGAAGTCGATGCTGCCTGGGAATATGCGCAAACAGGTGGTCGAGTTAATCAGGGCAAAGTGATTGTCGAATCACAGATTGATTTCGATTTTGAAATTACCCTGCTTACTGTGCGGGCTAAGAATCCTCAAACTGGCGAAATCGAAACTTCTTACTGTGATCCGATTGGACATCGTCAGGACTCAGGCGACTATGTAGAAAGCTGGCAGCCTCAGCCAATGAGTCCCGCTGCTCTGGAAGAATCAAAACGTATCGCCAATAAAGTCACCACGGCATTGGGCGGTTGCGGCATTTTTGGTGTAGAACTCTTTGTCAAAGGCGACAAAGTATGGTTTAGTGAGGTTTCACCTCGCCCGCATGACACTGGTCTGGTCACTTTGGCTTCCCAGTTCCAGAGTGAATTTGAACTGCATGCCCGTGCTATTTTAGGCTTACCAGTCAATACAGCTCGCCATAGTGTGGCTGCCAGTGCCGTGATTTACGCAGGTGTCGATGATCGCAATCTTTCATTTTCTGGCCTGAATCTTGCTTTAGCCCATGCCGATACCGATTTACGCCTGTTTGGTAAACCTGAAGGTTTTAAACGCCGCCGTATGGGTGTCGCGACTGCGCGTGCAGAAAGCATTGAACAGGCTCGCGAGCTGGCTCAACAGGTTGCTGACCAAGTTAATGTTCATCAAAATTAAGTAAATACAACGGACCACTGTTCATGATCAATACCTCCCCGCTGCTGAATTACATTAAAAGTCACAATGACATCAAAGCGATCAATCAATGGCGTAGCGATGTAGAAAATCAGCTTCAGGAATGTTTTGAAAATGGACAGTCCATCCGTGACATCATTCAGGCTCGTTCTAACCTGATTGATGAAGCCCTGCAATTTCTGTGGAATCATGCTGAACTTGATCAGACCGATTTGGCGCTTTTCGCAGTCGGCGGTTATGGCCGCCGCGAAATGCTGCCATATTCAGATGTCGATATCATGATCCTCTCAGAAGATGATTTCACTTCAGAGCAGGAAAAGCTGATCTCCAGCTTTATTTCTTCGCTTTGGGATGTGGGCAATTTCAAACCGGGCATCAGTGTTCGTACCATCAATGAATGTGTCAATCAGGCCAGCAGCGACCTTACTGTAGCGACGTCCTTGATCGAGGCACGTCTGATTATTGGCAATGAAAATTTAACCAAGTGGCCACGCCGGATCGTGTCACAAACCTGGACTGATAAAACCTTTTTTGATGCGAAAATGGACGAGCAGCACAAACGCTATGCTCAGCACAATAATACTGAAAGCAATCTGGAACCGGATATTAAAAATGCACCGGGCGGTATCCGTGATATTAACCAGATTGGCTGGATTGCCAAACGTCATTTCCGTGTCAACCGTATTTATGACCTGGTGCATCTGGGCTTTATTTCCGAGTTTGAACTTGCTGTACTCGAAGAAGCTGAAAGCTTCCTCTGGGAAATTCGTCATCATTTACACCGCCTGACCAAGCGCGATGAAAACCGCCTGCTGTTCGATTATCAACGGGATATTGCGGCGATGTTTGGCTATACCCGTGAAGAAGGTCAGCCACCGAACTATCCAATCGAACAGTTCATGAAGCGCTATTATCGTAGCGCGCAGCAGGTTTCGACTCTGAATGAAATGCTACTGGCTTATTTTAATGAGTCCGTGATTACCCCACGTTTACCCCAATATGAACGCCAGATTGAAGAAATTAATGAAAACTTCAAGCTAGTCGATGGCAAGTTAGCAGTTCAACATCACAAGATTTTCTCGGAAAAGCCAAGTGCCATTCTGGAAATTTTCTATTTGCTGGCCAATCGCCCTGAAATTGAAGGGATTCGTGCACGCACTTTACGTCTGCTCACGCTAGCGGCTAAACGTATTGATCAGGATTTCCGTGATAATGCGGTACACCAAGCCCTGTTTATGGCCATCATTCGTTCACCGCATCGCCTGTATGAAACCTTGGTAGCGATGAAACGTTATGGTGTCCTGGGCAAATATATTCCGGCTTTCGGACAGATTACCGGTCTGATGCAATATGACTTATTCCACATCTATACCGTGGATGCACATACCCTGCTCTTGATCCGCAATCTGAATCGCTTCAAGGAACCCGAATTTGCCAAAGAATTCCCTGTGGTCAGCTCTGTGTTCCAGCGATTAGCACGTCGTGACATCGTTTATCTGGCGGCTATTTTCCATGATATTGCCAAAGGTCGTGGCGGTGATCATAGTGAGCTTGGTGCAGCCGATGCGATTCAGTTCTGCCGTACTCATGGCTTTACCGAACGTGAATGCAATCTGGTTGCCTGGCTGATTGAAAACCATTTATCCATGTCAGTGACTTCACAGAAAAAAGACATTTCCGATCCGGATGTGGTCAAAGAATTTGCTGAAAAAATGGGAGATATGGAGCATCTGGATTATCTGTACACATTGACAGTAGCAGATATTAATGCGACCAATCCAAAACTCTGGAATACCTGGCGTTCATCTTTGATGCGTCAACTCTATACGCATGCGCGTGATGTCATCCGTTCTGGCTTAGGCCGTCCGGTTGATTACCAGATGCTGATTGAAGATACCAAATTCGAAGCCAGTGAACGTCTGGTAGAACATTTCTCGCTTTACGATGTCGAAAAAGTCTGGCAGGAACTGGGCGATGATTACTTCCTGAAAGAATCTGCCGATGAAATCGCCTGGCATACCCGTGCCATTCTGGAACATGGGGATAATCCTGCACCATTGGTATTAATGCGTGCGCATCGTAAATATGCGCAGGATGCCGTGCAGATCTTCATCTATACTCAAGATAAGCCAAATCTGTTCGCCACCACGGTTGCTGTTCTGGATCGCATGAATCTGGACGTTCAGGATGCCCGGATTATTACCGCAACCAAAGCTTTCAGTTTGGATACCTATGTCGTCCTTGACCGTTTTGGCACGTTATTGACCGATCCGGAACGTGAGGCAACTGTCATTGAAGCCTTACAGGATGCCTTAAGTCATTCTGATGAATATCCAGGTCTGATGCAGCGCCGGATTCCGCGTCAGTTACGTCATTTTGATATTGAAAATACCGTCGATATCACCCTTAATGAAGCTTTAAACCAGAATATGGTTGAAATTGCGACACTTGACCATCCTGGTTTACTTGCGAAAATTGGCGGTTTATTTATGATGCAGGGTCTGGATATTCACTCTGCCAAAATTGCTACGCTTGGCGAACGTGCTGAAGATATTTTCTTTGTCACCAAAAAAGATGGCAGCCCAATGACCCAAATAGAGTCTGACAATTTTGCAGCAGCCTTAAAAGCTGCTCTAGATGAGGCCTCACATCAGGTCAATGCTCAACACTAACACACTGCTCGGTAACACATTCATGAACTCTAGCTTGTCTTTATTGCACCCATATCCGTTCGAAAAGTTGAATAAACTTTTCGCGGATATCCAGCCTGCAAATATGCCTTTGATTCCCCTTTCGATTGGTGAACCAAAGCATCCAGCACCCGAGTTCGTGAAACAGGCGATTATTGATAATTTTCAGCATCTATCGACTTATCCGAACAGCAAAGGCTTGCCTGAATTACGTGAAAGCATTGCCAACTGGCTGACTCGCCGTTTTAAACTCAATAGCATCAGTGCAGACAGCAATGTATTACCGGTTTCCGGTACCCGTGAAGCGATCTTTTCTTTTGTCCAAGCTTTGATCAATCGTGAAGATGCGCCTTATGTGGTGATGCCAAACCCTTTTTACCAGATTTATGAAGGTGCTACCCTGCTTGCAGGTGCAAAACCTTATTTCATTAACTGTACTGAAGAAAATGATTACTTAGGTGATTTTGATTCAGTTCCGGCTGAAGTCTGGGAAAAAACTGCCCTGTTATTTGTGTGTACACCGGGCAACCCAACAGGTGCTGTTCTTTCTAAAGAACAGTTTAAAAAGCTGATTGCACTGTCAGACAAATATGATTTTGTCATTGCTTCTGATGAATGTTATTCAGAACTCTGGTTTGATGAAGCCCCTACCGGATTACTGGAAGTGTGTGCCGAAATTGGCCGAGATGACTATAAAAACTGTGTCGTTTTCCATTCTCTCTCTAAACGTTCTAATCTGCCAGGCATGCGTTCAGGCTTTGTTGCAGGTGATGCAGCTTTACTCAAACCTTATCTGCAATACCGTACTTATCACGGTGCAGCGATGCCGGTGCAACACCAGTTAGCATCAATTGCTGCCTGGAATGATGAAGCCCATGTAGAAGAAAACCGGGTACAGTATCGCGCCAAGTTCGATCTGTTCCAGAAAGAATTGGGGCACTTGCTTCCGCTGAAAAAACCGGATGCGGGTTTCTACTATTGGCTCAAAGTGGACAATGATGAAGCTTTTGCCAAAATGTTGATGGAAAAAGCGCATATCAAAGTATTGCCAGGCCGTTATCTGTCTCGTGAAACTACGCAAGGTAACCCGGGTGAAAATCATGTGCGTCTGGCATTGGTGGCTGATCTGGCACAATGTGAGCAGGTAATTCAGCGTTTAAAAGCAATTCTTTAATCTTTTAAGAGCTAAACACAAATAAAAAAAACCCACTTTCCAGAAGTGGGTTTTTTTATGGATATTGACTACAAATTATTTTTTATTTAACTTATTTTCTATTCATTAGAAATTAGACATTTCAAATAAACTTATAAAACCTTTTCAATTTCTGTTTCGAGATCTTCAGGTTTGGTGGTAGGTGCAAAACGGTTTAATACCTTGCCATCACGACCAATCAGAAATTTGGTGAAATTCCACTTAATGCCATTTCCTAGAATTCCTTTAGAATTATTGGTCAAGTAACGGAAGATTGCATGCGCTTCCGGACCTTTTACATCTACCTTGGAAAACATTGGGAAAGAAACCCCATAATTTTTCTGACAAAATTCACCGATCTGTTCATTTGAACCTGGATCCTGTCCACCAAACTGGTTGCATGGAAAACCTAAAACTTCCAGTCCCTGCTCTTTATATTTCTGGTAAAGCTTTTCCAGACCTGCAAATTGTGGAGTGAAACCACATTTGCTCGCGGTATTTACGATTAAAAGTACTTTCCCTTCATAATCTGCAAGCCGTTTGTTTTTTCCATCTAACAACTCAGCTTCAAACTGATAAATGCTGGTCATGGATAAGTTTCCTCGTCAGTTTTTTCTTGTGTTTGTAATTCTAAAGAGGCCGAGTTTACACAATAACGTAAGCCAGTCGGTTCCGGACCATCCGGGAAAACGTGTCCCAAATGTGCATCACAATGATGACAAACAATTTCTGTTCTCACCATACCATGTGAAGTATCAGGTAATTCCTCTACAACTGAGCTGCTCACAGGACGATAGAAGCTTGGCCAGCCGCAACCGCTGTCATATTTGGTGGTTGAAGAAAACAGTGGTGTACCACAGCAACGGCAGACATAAGTCCCTTCCTGTTTTGTATTCCAGTACTTGCCTGTGAATGCCGGTTCAGTTCCTTTTTCACGCGTAATGCGAAACTCTTCTGGTGATAACTCTCTTTGCCATTCCCGGTCTGTTTTATTGAGTTTTCCCATCACTAACTCCTTTAAATCTTTGACATTCAATGTCATGCTTCAGTACTTCCATATTTACGCTAGAGATGAAAAAATTTCTAGCGAAATTTCAGCATAGATTGTGATATTTGCGTAATCTATAGGTTTAACTTAAAAATTAATTGGATGGAATTATGTCCGGTATTGGTAACACCCCCCCTCGCGAGATCAAGAAATCGTCTAAGCTTGAGCATGTTTGCTACGACATTCGCGGACCAGTGTTACGAGCGGCCAACGAGATGGAAGAAGCCGGACATAAAATTATCAAACTGAATATCGGAAATCCCGCCCCATTCGGCTTTGAAGCCCCGCAAGAAATCATTAATGATGTTGCACTGAACCTGCCAAATGCGATTGGTTATACGGATTCCAAAGGGATTTTCCCGGCACGTAAAGCGATCTGTCAGTATTACCAGCAAAAAGGCATTCTGGATATGCACGTGAATGACGTGTATGTCGGCAATGGCGTATCTGAGCTGATCGTGATGGCGATGCAAGGCCTGCTGGATGACGGCGATGAAATGCTGATTCCAATGCCGGATTATCCATTATGGACTGCGGCAGTGAACCTGTCTGGCGGTACAGCGATTCACTATAAATGTGATGAAGAAGATCACTGGTATCCAGATATTGCGGATATGGAAAGCAAAATCACGCCAAATACCCGCGGGATCGTGATTATCAACCCGAATAATCCAACTGGGTCGGTTTATCCGCGTCATGTATTACAGCAAATCGTTGATTTGGCGAAGAAATATGACTTAATCCTGTTTGCAGACGAAATCTATGACAAGATCGTTTACGATGGCATTGAACATGTGTCAGTAGCTTCACTCGCAGGCAAGCAATTATGTGTATCGTTCAACGGTTTATCTAAGGCCTATCGTATTGCTGGCTATCGCTCAGGCTGGATGGCGATTACTGGTGATAAATCACGTGCAATGGACTACATTGAAGGCTTGGATATGCTGGCTTCAATGCGTCTTTGCGCGAATCACCAAGCACAATATGCAATTCAGACTGCACTCGGTGGCTATCAGTCTATTAATGACCTGATCCGCCCAGGTGGCCGTCTATATGAACAGCGCAATATTGCCTGGGAAATGCTGAACGAGATTCCAGGGGTATCTTGTGTAAAACCTGAAGGTGCGATGTACTGTTTCCCTCGTCTTGATCCTGAAATCTATCCGGTTGAGGATGACGAGAAACTGATGCTTGATCTGTTACGTGCCGAAAAAGTTCTATTGGTTCAAGGTACTGGCTTCAACTGGCCAACACCGGATCACTTCCGTGTGGTATTCCTGCCAGCAGAAAATGAACTGCGTGAAGCGATTACCCGTTTAGGCCGTTTCTTGGCAAAAATGCGTTAATTTATAAAATTAATTCCAAAAAACCGCATTCATGAATGCGGTTTTTTATTGTCTAAAAAGTTCCGCGATAAGCTTTACAGATATTTACAATAGAAGCATGCTGTTAATCTAGAGTTTCTTTTTTTAATAAAATCTATTCAGCCTTTTCTCCTTTAGCTTGATGATTCATGCTATTTTTTGAACAAATATAAAAATCCAAGAGTGCATGGATGTTCTCAAATACGGTCAAGCTTAGCCTTTTTCTCTGCCTGAGCATGTGCTTAGGCATCGGCATTCTGCGTTTTTCCTATACCGCATTGTTACCTGGTACACGTGAAGCCTTTGCCTGGAGCACGAGCTTTGCCAGTCTTTTGGGTAGTGCCAATCTGCTGGGTTATTTAATCGGTGCTTTTGCAGCGATGCGCTTGCCCCAAGACCGAAGCATGAGTACTTATATCCAGCTTGCTGCAATAGCTGGAATGGTTAGCCTATTCTGTTGCGCTTTTTCAGGGTTTTCTGAAATCTGGTATATCAGCTGGCGCGTGATTTCCGGTATTAGTGGTGGCCTGCTCATGATTTTGTCACCAAGTGTCGTGGCTCAGTGCTGTGATTTAAAAGACCGTTTTAAAATCAATTTTATTGGTTTTAGCGGGATTGGATTAGGGGTTTTATTAGCTACCCTGTTTTTGCCTTATCTTGACCAGATTTCCATACGTACGGCCTGGCTGATCTTATGTGGGTTTGCCCTGATGATTTGTATCTGCTTAAGCCTACTGATACCACAATTTAAACCCTATCTAGCTAAACAATCTGTTTCTCATCATGCTCAAGCACCTTTAAATACAGTCTTTTATAGTTTACTGGCGGTTTATGCCTGTAGTGCATTTGCCTATATTCCGCATTCCCTGTTCTGGATTGACTATCTCAGCCATGAACTAGGATTAAGCTTGTTCTGGATTAACTTTAACTGGATTCTATATGGATTGGGCAGTGCCTTAGGTGCTTTTTCTGCTTATGTCCTGGCAAGAAAATTTGGCAATTTTACTGCCCTGAAGATTCTTTATAGTGTATATATTCTGGCGATTTTCATTGCGACTCTAAATGCTAATCCGTTTCTCACTTTCAGTTCTTCTTTTTTTACCGGAATGTTGAATCCCGCTGTGGTTTTCCTCACTTCTTATACCATTTTGCAGCTGTATGGACTGGCCTATAAAAAGCTTTGGAGCATTGCGACTCTATGTTTTGCTGCTGTTCAGCTGATTGGAGGATTGAGTTTTAGCTCCCTGCAATATCTAGGATTGAACTACCATCAACAGTTTATGCTGGCAGCTTTAGTTTTATTAGCCGGAACTTTGCAACTGTTCTGGAATACACGTTCTTCCAAATATAAGACGAATGAGCAACCGATTTCTGTTCAAGAAGAAAAGAATTAAATAAAGATTAAAATCGGTCAATGCCCCAAATCCCAGGGAATAAAACCACATCATTAAACGTGGTTTTATTCCATTTAATCTTTCTTCAAATCTTTAAGCGGGTTACCAAACTGTTTTAGATATTCAACACCCAATTGCCGTGAACCCTGATCATTAAGATGATTATCATCCTTAAAACGATACAAAGGCACATCATTCAGCATCGTTTTACATGCCTGCTGATCACAGATGACTTTGGTTGGATCAACGATTTTCAATTGCGGATATTTCAGTTTTGCTTCTGCCAAAATCTGATTGAATTGCTTTAAATGTGCTTCATAACTTTTTCGAGAAACTGTACATGAAGCGTCTCGATGAAGAATCTCTTTACGAATATTACAATCAGATGGAATCCCTTCCCAGTCTAGATGTGGTACATCATTAATTAGCACCACCTGATCACTAGATTGATGGGCAATTTCTAAGGCTTTTATCAAACCTGCTTTAAATATCTCTTCCTCAGTATGATGGACACTATCTTTAAGTTTTACATCATCGTCAAAATACTGCGCATAAGATCCCGCCAGAATAATCATTGGATAATGGGTTTCTTTAAGATGTGCAGTAATAGCATCATTACGTTTTTGGAATTTGGTCAGTTCTTTCCATTGATTCAGCTTTAACTCAAATCGCTGCACACCTGGCAGATAAAAAGTTGAACTTTGCGTTGCATCATAACCGCGTAAATTGGCATCCTTTGCCCATTCGTCCAGCATTGCTGTATAGGCATTGGCATGCGAATCGCCAATCAACAGGAAATCAATATCTTCTTTAGATTGTCCTAAGACACAATCTTGAGCATTGGGTAAAACATTTGGATCCGCGGTATCCATGCAGTTACTACGAATCACATGTGCATACGTGTGTAATGCTTCCTGTTTGTCATGCACCGATTTTGGAAAACGCTCCGGGAAACCTTCATGTGTTTTGATGGTTTGGGCGATCGCAATAAAACTGACTGCAGGTAACAGAAATCCAAGAATAATCACTTTATAATTTGCAGCCATCACAAAGCGTTTCAGGGGTGTTTCAGCCAGTTTATAAGTCAGAAATGCACATATAAGTGATAGGAAAACAATAATAATCTGATTTTCCAGATTCAAGGGCAGCATATAAATGCCAAAGAACACGATTATCGGCCAGTGCCATAGATACAGAGGATATGAAATTTTACCAATCCATGTACTAAGACGATTACTCAATAATAAATTACTTGAAGATATGGATTGCCCCAAATAAATAATCAGTGCCGTTGCAATACATGGGATCAATGCCATCAGTCCTGGGAATGGGGTTTGCTGATCAAAATAAATTGCAGTTGCAAATAGAACACTTACCCCAGCCCAGACCAATCCCTGTAATAGTTTTTTTGGCAGATTCAGTTTTGGCAAGCAGCTAATCAATGCACCAATCAACAACTCAAATGCTCGTACCGGCATACTATAATAAGCTTTGGCCGGATTATGAGTCAGTTGCTGCTGGGCATATAGAACCAAAGCGACAATGAATACACTAATGACAAGCCAAAGATATTTACGCGAGGTTTTACTCAAAAATAGCCATAGCAAGAGCGGCCAGAAAATATAAAACTGCTCTTCTACGCCCAATGACCATAAATGTAATAACGGCACATTTTCTACATTCGGGCTGAAATAATCTCCTACCTCATTCCGCATATACAGATTGGCAATAAGTACAGTCGCATACATGACACTTTTGAAATATTCTGTCAGTTCACCCGGCAACATCACCTGCCAAGCAATCAGACTGACAATTGCCAGTACAGTAAAATATGCAGGTGCCAGACGGATCACCCGTTTCTTATAAAACCGTGCAATTGAAAATTGCTGCAACTCAATATCGCGCGTCAGAATGGTCGTGATGAGATAGCCGGAAATGACAAAGAAAATATCAACACCAATATAGCCGCCAGAAAATAATGACCAGCCCAGGTGATTGAAAATAACCAATGATACTGCAATAGCTCTCAGGCCATCGATATCTGGTCGATAAGCAAAACTCATAAAAACAGGAAAAGCGGGAGATACGCTATTTTATGCTTTTCATTCTTTAGATGGCGATCTTTTACATTTTTTTTACATTCACCTGCACTTATTCCAATTCTTCTACCTTTAAATAAGGATAAGGATTGGTTGCACCTTCCCCACTGAGATAAATCCCATAATGCAAATGTGGTGGTGTATTTTTCGCATTACCGGTATTACCGACATAGGCAATGATTTCACCTGCTTCTACCCAGTCTCCTTCCTGAATATGTTCAGCATAATCCTCCAGATGTGCATAATAATGTTGGCTTAAATTCGGACCAGTAATCCAGATAACTTTACCTCCTAAATTATTGGTTCCAATCTTGCGGACGATCCCTTGGGTCGCACTGACTACCGGTGTACCTCGTTGAGCAAAAATATCGGTTCCTTCGTGTTTACGTCCCTCACTGCGCGCTCCACCCCAAGTATCCTGAATCTGGCGAGGTTTTACTCCTTGTACAGGAATTTCTACCGGTCTAATCAGCTCAGATTTTTTTAATTGCCAGTACAGATACGGGCTTTTCCAGCCCGCTGGCTCACCTGATGGCGGTGGCTGACAGGCAGTAAGTAATATACTTAAGGAAAATATTAAAAGCAGGATTTTGGGAATTTTCACAATAGCTCGCATTGCCGTTTAATGAGTGGTTCGTTTTATCTTAAGGAATACAGAAAAATTTAAAGTCAAAATCCTGTTATTTTTAGTGATGTTTTTTCCAGATTATTTGTCGGAAACAGTCTTAAAAATAACAAAACCCTCAGCTGAGGGTTTTGTTGAATCAAGTCTAAATTTTATTTACGCTTTTTCGCACGAGATGGTTTAGAGGATTGCTGCTGTTGCTGTTGTTGCTCTTCATTTTGAGCACTGTCCTTTTTATCCTTTTGCTGAACCTGCTTGTGTTTTGCTCTTGATTTAGCCATAGAATAAACTCCTTTGGAGAACTGTCTCTATCACTGGAAGTTGCATTAATCACTCTAACCTTTATATAAAATAAGCCAATCGCTGAGCTGTATCCAAATACGTCAATGTAAAAGCATCTTTAGTTAAGTCATTCAATTCTGATTAGATCTTTATTCGAGGTATTTACGTCGCTTACATAGCGTTGCATGTTGATACCTGTTTTAACTCTGAATATAAATATGGTTTTCTGAATAAAACCCTTCAAAAATCTAACAATAGATGTGGATCCAACGTGATGATCCAAATTTAGCATTGATGTATCAACGTTCACAAAGTTTCCAGTTCAGAATCGAACTAACGCAGTAATAGTATATTTAGTACGAGAGGCTATAAAATGTATGCCACAGTTTTCGCAGTCAAGGAATAACTGGATGATAAGGTAGATTGAATATTAGATCTGTATTCAGAGTCATCTTGTCACAATTTTGAAGTTTAACAATTTATTAATTTTGATTGTGCTACTACTTGCATAGAATCTGCTAAGGTTCAAATATTCTTAGCTCTATAATATTTTTTATTGTTCCTATTTGAACTATTTTTTAATCCATATTATTTTATTCAATAAATGGTAATATTTTCTTTAAAGGAATTAAATTCTAAGGTTATAAAATTTATATCTTCCAAGTTATAAATTTAAGAACATTTAATGTTTTCAATTTCTAAAACATTTCTTTAATTAATTCTACAAAATAATTCATAAGATAATTGTTCTTACATAAGGTGAAAGGGTTTTCACGCTAAGCCCGAATATCTTACATAAGCAGACACCGCTCATACATGCCCAGAGAGTTTTATCCCCTACACTGAAATCAAGTTTTAGAAAATTAGAGGATTTCATATGAAACAGTTTTCGAAAATTCTAATACTCATTATGATAGGCCTTTATGGTACTTCTACTATTGCAGCAGATGCTATTCCTTTGGAAGCTAAAGCCGCCGCAGAAGCACAAAAAGCTGCACTAGAATATTCTGAAAATCAGAAGAGTGACTCAGACTAAAAACAAAATAAAGCCCACGAAGGGCTTTATTTACATACGGGAATCATTAGAAAAAAGTTATTTTAATAACTCAATGATTGTCCTACTCCATAAACCATCAAGGTAATAAGGAATACGACCAATGCGGAGACAGCTAATTCTGCTTTAGTCATGTGTTTTACCCTCATGGAGAGTTGTATATTATTTATACACTACATAAGCATAAAACCAAATAACAAAATATTACATAATCTTGAATATTTAAACTAAAGTAAAACACAATATAAGAGAGTAAAACTATAAATTAAACCTTAATTATCAATCAATATATTTTTAATTATCAATTACTTAAAAAATTTTATTTAAAAAATTAATAGATTATTTCTTTGAAATCATAAAATAATCTTTGTTTATAAAAAATTTTTCTATGTAATATATTGCCATTCCAAAATTTAAGCTTCTGAACTTAATGTCTTTTTAAGTCATTTCATAGGTTTTAATTTACTATTTCATAATTTATTTTCCTTATTTGATATCAAATTGAAACTAAACATCAGATCTATATTTTTAAATAATCAACGACTGCTAATTTATTTTCAATAAAATTCTCTTTTTCCGTAAAGATATTTTTTATTATTTTTAAAACCTCAATATATAAATTTAAAGATCCTAAATAGAAGGATCTTTAAATTTTAAATTACTACATAGATTTGAGTACTTCTAACTCAAAATCAAGCTCCATCATCTTTTCCAGATTTGGTACAATCGCATTCACCCAAATGCCACTATTCCAGACTTTCAGAATTCCATTTTCTTCCTTATAGAATGCACCGTCCTGAGCTGATATATGATGAATAACCTGGGTTCCTTCTGGTATATTTCTCATACAAACCTCCACACATTTGGTTTATTTTTTAATTTAGCAGAAGATTTGAATTTTTCGTTTACATTGCTTTATAGAGTTGTATTAATTGACTATTTAATAGATTAATCATGGGCGAATTCAAACATGAGGTGCGACAGTTTCAAAAGCCTTATGATAATCAACAAGCTGAGCAAATTTCTCTAATGGTGTAAGCCAATCTAACGCTTTTCTAGGACGAGTATTCAGTGACATGGCG
>NZ_VPDK01000026.1:0-42602 GCF_013417725.1 Acinetobacter sp. YH12233 | reverse complement strand
AATAATTCAAGTGAATTTGTTTGAAAGAAGAACTTTAAAAGCTTTATTTTCACCCGATAAAATACCCATAAAACAAGAGGAAGCTCATTTGAGCTTCCTCTTGTGAAAAATTGTGGGACAGCAATGGTCTTCGTGGCTGCTTTTTTTACGTCATTTTTTGAGTGAAATACTGCTGGCCATCTTCAAAAATCACCAGATTTTCAGGCCATCTTAAAGCCCCGAGATGATGGGCAAACTCAGCCTGTTGCTGACGATCGCGATAACGCCTGCCCACTGAATAGTCGACACAAAATACATTCTGCTGCTGACCAAACCATTGCAAGGCATCAATATGCTTAAACAGACCGGATTTTTCTTCGGTGGTTTTAAAGTTTCTCCAATAATGGCCAATCACCACAGGTATCCTATCTGTATAACGCTCCCACCATGGCAAACGGTCAATCATACGCCAGCGCCCCCCTGCATAGACTGGACGTTGTGCAATTTTTTCTGCGCCTGAGCTTAAGGTACGAATCGGATTTTGCATCTGGTCGCGTAACTCTTTTTCAGCGATATATTTTAATAAGGGAATACTGGCTGCTGGATCCTTGAATTGTCCCTGATATTGCTGCTGTTCACTCTGGATATATTCATCAAAGCCTAAAGTCTGTAACTCAAGCTCATTTTTCAGGACAAAATGATCATAAGCCTGTCTGATTGAATTAAAAGGAACAGATTTCAATTGTTGAATTGCCTGTGTATCCCAGCAAGCATGCACAATTCTTAAATGGCGTGCATCTAGAGCCAAAGGCAGGCTGTTTAGAAATTCTAGAATCCATGCACGATCCTGAATTGAAGCCTGAACTGAATCAAAAGTTTTGAGATCATCCTGATGCGGTGAACCAAAAAACCAGCCATTGCCTTCCCGTAGCGTATCGGTTAACAAGTTGATTTCATGATTACCCAGAATGCATTGCGCATTGCCATTTTCTATTAAGGTTTTAACCTGTCTGATGACAGCGATACTGTCTGGTCCACGATCACACAGATCCCCGACAAAAATCAGTTTACGCTGTTGAGGATGACGACCTTGCAGATCGTAGCCCAATACTTTTAATAATTGTTGTAGCGCGTCGATCTCACCATGAATATCGCCAACAATATCCACCGGACCATCGAAAGTCTGCTGTATGAATATCTGATTACTCATGGCTCTACCCTACCCAGTTCAATAAAACCTTTTTTTAATATAGCGCTTATACTTTAAATCAATATAACAATTTCAGAATTATTTTTTAATCATTTCGATTATTCAATCAAATAACGATAGATCAGAAACTTAACTGAAATCTCATTTCTTCATTTCTTATCTAAATGTATATCTAAAAACAATAAAAAACCGGCGCCTAAGCACCGGTTTTATTCACTTTACGAGCTTTAAAGCTAGTACAGCCTGATTAAGCGTTTAGTGATTCAATGATTTGGTTCAATGTAGCACTTGGACGCATTACAGCATTTACTTTTGCAGGATCAACTGCATAGTAACCACCGATATCTACAGATTGGCCTTGAACTGCATTCAATTCGCTTACGATCTTCTCTTCATTTTCAGCAAGAGACTGAGCGATCGGTGCAAATTTCGCTTTCAATTCTGCATCTTCGTCTTGCGCTACAAGTTCTTCAGCCCAGAATTTAGCCAGGTAGAAGTGGCTGCCACGGTTGTCTAGCTCGCCAGTACGACGTGATGGAGACTTGTCATTGTCAAGCAATTTACCAGTCGCAGCATCCAGTGTTTTCGCGAGCAGTTTCGCACGTGCATTGTTTTCTTTAATGCCCATTTCTTCCAGAGAAACAGCCAATGCCAAGAACTCACCTAGAGAATCCCAACGTAAGTGGTTTTCTTCTACCAATTGTTGTACGTGTTTAGGCGCAGAACCACCAGCACCAGTTTCGTACATACCGCCACCTGCCATTAGAGGCACGATAGACAGCATTTTCGCAGAAGTACCAAGCTCCATGATTGGGAACAGGTCAGTCAGGTAGTCACGCAGGATGTTACCAGTCACAGAAATCGTATCCAGACCGCGAGCAACACGTTCAAGTGTATAACGCATCGCACGTACTTGAGACATGATTTGGATGTCTAAACCTTCTGTATCGTGGTCTTTCAGGTATGTTTGAACTTTTTTGATCAGTTCGTTTTCGTGTGGACGGTACGGGTCAAGCCAGAAGATTGCTGGCATGCCAGAGTTACGTGCACGAGTTACAGCCAGTTTCACCCAGTCGCGGATCGGTGCGTCTTTCACCTGGCACATACGCCAGATATCACCTTCTTCCACGTTTTGAGACATCAACACTTCACCAGTTTCAAGGTCAGTGATGTTCGCAACACCCGCTTCTGGAATTTCGAAAGTCTTGTCGTGAGAACCGTATTCTTCAGCTTTTTGAGCCATCAGACCAACGTTAGGAACTGTACCCATAGTACGTGGGTCGAAGTTACCATTCCATTTACAGAAGTTGATCATTTCCTGATAAATACGTGCGAATGTAGATTCAGGCATAACTGCTTTACAGTCGTAAGGTTTACCGTCAGCACCCCACATTTTACCGCCAGTACGGATCATTGCAGGCATAGAAGCATCTACAATCACGTCGTTTGGAGAATGGAAGTTGGTAATACCTTTTGCAGAATCAACCATCGCAAGTGCTGGACGGTGTTCTTGACATGCATGAAGATCTTCAATGATTTCTTCACGTAAAGAAGTCGGTAAAGATTCGATTTTTTCGTAAAGACCAGCCATACCGTTGTTTACGTTAATGCCGAGCTCGTCGAATAATTTACCGTGTTTCTCAAACGCATCTTTGTAGTAAATACGCACACAGTGACCGAATACGATCGGGTGTGATACTTTCATCATGGTCGCTTTAACGTGTAAAGAGAACAGGATGCCAGCTTCTTTACAATCTTCTAATTCTTTTTCATAGAAGTCGCAAAGGGCTTTTTTGCTCATGAACATTGAGTCGATGATTTCGCCGTCTTGAAGCGCAACTTTTGGCTTAAGAACGATAGTTTCACCAGACTTGGTGATCAGTTCCATTTTCACATTACGTGCACGGTCTAAAGTCATAGACTTTTCGCCATGGTAGAAGTCGCCTTCTTGCATGTGAGAAACGTGAGTTTGTGACCAAGGTTTCCATTCACCCATAGAATGTGGGTGTTTTTTCGCGTAGTTTTTCACTGCTGTCGGCGCACGACGGTCAGAGTTACCTTCACGAAGTACTGGGTTCACTGCTGAACCTAGGCACTTGCTATAACGCGCTTTAATTGCTTTTTCTTCTTCAGTAGTCGGGTTTTCCGGATAATCAGGCAGTGCATAGCCCTTAGACTGAAGTTCTTTAATGCATGACGTCAACTGAGCAACAGACGCACTAATATTAGGGAGTTTAATGATATTAGTATCTGGGTCCTGAGTAAGACGACCTAATTCTGCCAGGTTATCTGAAACTTTCTGCTCATCGCTTAGATAGTCTGCGAATTCTGCAAGTACGCGTGCGGCTACAGAGATGTCTGTCTTAACAATCTCAACGCCCGCCGGCTTAGTAAAGGTCTCAATGATCGGCAGTAGAGAGTAAGTCGCCAATAATGGCGCCTCGTCGGTCAGTGTGTAAATGATTGTTGACTTTCCACCAGCCATATATAGCCCCTTGCTTTGGATTGAGTTTCTGATCATCAGGCTTTTGGCCTAATTTCAGCGAACCGGTTACTTAAATAAACTTTGAAAGTAGTGGTGCTGGTTGCACCTCAGTCAAAGGAATATCAATACATATTCAACTTTGCCTGAAAAATTCGTAAAAATTGTCAGCGTGATTCACCGACAGCAGTATTCTACGTGAAAATGAACCTTTTTTCGAATCGGCACATTGCCAAACCATGCGATTTGTGCATTAGAAGGTTAATTTGCAGATTTTGCTTAATTTTACCAAAAATTATAATTTAATCTTTATAATTCAATTACTTAAATTAAAAATCAGACAAATTCACCTATAAACTTAATGTGTGCTTAATTCGGTTTTTTGCCATCAATTTTTATCTACATGTTGGGTATCATGAAAATAAATTATCAATGGCCGTAATTTCCATAAGTATGGGTTAAAAAGCGAATTGAAACAGATCTGCTCCTTCCTATCGAAATTTATGATCTGCACCTGATAAATTGAAAGTTGATCCTGAAGACTTAAGACAACCTAAATAATAGTCACCTTTCTACTCTTTGTTCAGTTTAAATTATGTGCATTTTTTTAATTACCTTTACAAACACTGGAAATGTATCGACCGTAATTCAAATAAAAAAAATGGTTCTATTGGTTTAATAGGCTTTAGATAATGCCAGTATGTTGGTTTAATTAATAAGAATCTTCTAATTAAATTTGGGTAGAATGCTGATTAATTTACAATAAGGACTTATTTTATGCTGAATTATTTAGTTAGTTTTTCGACATGGGCTGAGAGCAATTCAGGACAGATTCAGATTCTGATAGGCATATTAGCGCTAAGTCTTGCAATTTTTGGTTATAGACAAATAATTGAACAGATAAAAATTGCAAAAAAACATGAAGATCGTGCAGATGAACAAAGAAAATTTGAATTAAAGATACAATCCCTTAATATGTCACTCATAGCTTTAGATAAAAACGCATTAAAAATAAATAATTTTAAAAAAATATTGAAATTGTCGGAAGGGTCTATCAAATCACTCGATCAGAATAGCGAAGTAATAGAAGGTGATATTCGAAAGTTAATTACACTCACTAAAGAAAAAATTAACCATGCTGAAGAAGTCCAAGAAGATATTTTTGATATGTGTAAGCGTATAAACAGAAAGAGCGCTTTCCATAGTCTAGATGAGCTAACTGCTATATATGATGTATTAATTTCTATAATAAATGATGCAAATAATACTGACTTAATGAGACATCACTTTACGATAACTGAAGATTAACAATCTCATATCACACAAAAATCCTCAGCCTCACTACTCACCCTACCCCATTAACTGAATAAGGCTTTTCGTATGCAGCCTCTAACATGTCAGCAATATCTTCGATCCCGGGTGTAGTAAGTATTTGCCAGCACTTTGATATACGCCCAGTGATCAGGGCCAGCACATCAATCGATAATTTCTATTTATTCACAAAGGGTTGAGTGCTTTATGTCGCGTGTCATAAAAATGAATATCTGGAAGCCCTGCCTTTTGCTTTCTACGTTTCCATATCAACTTAAATGAATTCTCTTTTTGAGGGATTAATATTAAGTCCGTCATATTGAATCAAATCCAGAAGCTCTATAGCCTTTATAGTTAACGGCATATTAAGTGCATCACCATTTTTAGTCTTTGGCAGATGAACATTTCTATCGTAAATATTTTTTATCTTTATACCCATTTCCCCCATCACATTGCAGTTTTAAGTGCAAACCGAAATGTCCATATAACAGAATGATCTGACCTTATTCATAGCATTATTTTATTATCAAAAGATTCAATGTACTTTCTTATTCTTGGCTCAGTTAATTTCATGACGTACTTTCCAACATTCTTGTCGTAACCTTGACGTAAATTAAGCGGTATAATCGGTAAAAAGCAGCGATTTTAAGGATAACGCGGATAAAGATTTTTTATTGTAGGTATAAAAAAAGGGTTTTAAGCTACTGTTTTCGCTTAAAACCCTTATAACATTAGTTTTTGAATCCTGGTAGGTATATCCAGACTCGAACTGGAGACCTCTACGATGTCAACGTAGCGCTCTAACCAACTGAGCTATACACCTAGAATGCTTGGCATATTATAAATTTTTCGATCTCAAAACAAGTCTTTTCATTTAATTTTCAATATATACGTACAAGTTTTAAGCAAATCTTTGAATTGTTTCAGATCTTGGTCTGAGAATTCCCTGCCTGAATAAATTGATTTTTCAAATAGTCTAATTGCTTCAAAGAATACAGACTGATCTTTATCCTGAACTTGCTGAGATAGCCGTAACATCCACTGATGAAAAGTCTCTGCGGGTTGTCTTTTTAATTTTTTTTTCAAAGACTGATTAAACTGCTGAATAGAATGTTCAAAAGGTGACTGTAACTGCCGATTTTTAAAATAGATTTTTAAAATATAAAGCAGTACGAGTATGCCAATACCAGATATTAAAATAATTACGCTGGAATAGACTGAACTTAGGCCCAGTTTCGCTAACCAGCCCTGCTGTGATTCGGCATTATAGCCTACGACCTTACTTTGCCATTGGTAACTTGCATAATCACTCCAGACTCTTAGTTTGGTCAGCCATATATTACGGTGTGATGTCCAGCCAGAATTACTTGCCCATACTCGCTCATCTTGCGAGATTAAATTTTGCATCCCATCATCAATACGTTGCGGGGCTACCATTGCGGTAGGATCAAAACGCTGCCATCTTTGGTCAATCCAGACTTCTGTCCAGGCATGAGCATCCAACTGACGAACTTCCCAACTTTTCCCATCGGGCGCCAATTGTCCGCCTTGATAACCTGTGACCACACGTGCCGGAATTCCAACATATCGCATCAGCATCACGAAACTGGAAGCATAGTGTTCACAAAAACCCTGCCGAAATTTAAACAGAAATTCATCAATCCGGTTTTTACCGAGTACGCCCGGTTTCAGGGTATATACAAAATGATTTTGCTGATACCAGTTTAAGACTGTTCGGATATAACGTCGTGGATCCTCCTCACTTTGTAGATATAAACGCTGTGCCAACTGTTGTGCCTGAGTATCCAAATGGGCTTGAGTCTGGGTATTCAGTCGCTGAACAAATTGCTCCGGTAAAATACTTTCAGTATTTTGACTACCTAGCCATTGCAGATGAATCGGTTCTACTCGTTGGGTTAAACGCCTTGGTACGATACTCCAGTCCTGACGATTATAATAACGGCGTTCCAAAGGCATCGATTTTTCCAGGCCCATCACCCAGAACACAGAAGGATCAGCAGCCAGATATTGGTAATTCCACCCTGATGTGGATACTGGAACAACTTCTCCAGGCTGACGGATTAAAGGCTGTTGATTAATAAAGCTACTGGTCCAGCGCTGTCCATCATATTCATCTAGCACCAATGCCCGCCAATACAACTCTGAACGTGGCGGCAGTTTACTCACATCACCAATAATCCTGAAAGCTAGAGCATTAGATTGAGATAATTCAGCAATATCGCCCGGTGACATACTGTCCCCGATTCCGGTTATACCTTTATTTTCTGGAATTGGGATATGCCAAAGCGGTGGCAAACGCGGAAAGAAAATGAATAACAAAATAAAAAACGGCAGAGCATAAAGCACAAATCTGCCGACATATTTGGCATCTTGCTGTAAGGCTATACGTGGTGATTGCTGACTCTGCTGAAACTCACTGGTCTGAATCCGGTATAAACCGATTAGACAGCTCAATAAGCATATAATAATCACAACAGCCATACCAAAAGACTGGCTATACAGAAATGAACTGGCCGCAACAAAAAGCGCAAAATTAAACAGGATAATCAGATCCCGCCGGTTTTTCGTTTCTAATGATTTGGCAAATAAAAAAGTAGAAAGAACTGCAACACCTGCCTCCACGCCAATAAAACTTTGGTGGCTGAGATAAATACTGCCTAATGCCAAAGCCGTGAGTAGAAAAGTACCTATTTTAGGAAATGGCTTTTGTCGTTTAAGAAAAATCCAGATACACAGTAAGCTAATGCCAAAGATAATGCTGAGCAGCATCGGGATGAAAGCTACTTGGGCCAGGATGATCAAGCCCAGGGTTAGAACAATCGAAACTCGGATTTTTCCATCAATCATAGATTCACCCGTTATGCCTGAGCCAATAATTGTTTAGCCTTACGCAGTTGTTCTTCACCGGCTCCCTGCGGCAATTCTGCCTGAGGTAAATGCAGTGCATATGCACATTGCTGCTGCTCACATTGCTCAATTAGCCCCATCATCAAGCCCAGTTTCTCCTCATGCGACTGGCTAGGCATATGTTCATAATGAATCTCAATGCTATGTTCATCCTGATACTGTTCAAAGACTTTGACATATAAGCCTTGCCCACGTGCAAACTGCTTCCAGGAAACCGCCTGCAATGAGTCTCCAGATTGATAATTTCGTAATTCACGGAACTCATCCATATCCGGTTCAAAGCTATTCTGATAAATCTTGTTTTCCGAAGTATTGTTTTGAGCTTTAGGTGCCACCCAAGCAAACTGATGATGATAAAGATAGGTCCAGGCTCGAACCAGGCCAAAGGGATAAACCGAATAGATCTGAATCACCGGATACTCAAATTTACCGCGACGTTCCGCATAAAATGGTAGCATCCAATGCTGCTTTTGTTCACTCAGATAAACTTTCTCCAGCTGATTGCCGGCCTTGATATACAGATAACGTGGCTGGGCTGTCGCTTGCTGAAAATAAAAATGCAGATTAAGTGCATGACCCACCTGCCCGACGTCTTCAGCAATCATTTCAATATCCAGATCATGCAACTGTTTAAAGGTCAGATAGAAGCTGACACATAGCACTGCACTAATCAGAAAGCAGAAACCTAAAATCAGGTTATTGGCATAGTTCACGCCAGCGATAAAGGTGATAAAAATCAGAACCAGATACAGATAGCCCTGCTGATAAATAAAGACCAGTACATCCTTTTGAGAAAGTCGTTTTTGCTGTGAAAATTGAAAGCGTTTCGCCAGCCAGTTTTGCCAGGTTTTATCCAAGAGCGGACTCCTTTAACTGACTGCGACCTGTTGCATCACATTTAATGTTTCTGCATCGCTCAGCCCCAGACGATGGGCGGCGACTGCCACAAAAACGGCTTGTACATCGTCCGGAGTTACGAAGCTACGTTGCTGAATAATGGCATTCGCCTGTGCTGCACGTTTAAGCGCCAGCAAACCTCGTGTTGATAAGCCTTGGCGTTTCTTACGGGTTTCTTCCGCAAGATCTAGCATATATTCCTGAACCGCTTCACTGATAAAAATCTGCTGGGTCAACTGCTGTAATTCCAGCACTTCATTTTCAGTAAATACATGTGCCAAGCTAGCGATCAAGGCAAAACGGGATTCTTGCTGTAATAACAGTTTTTCAGCATGACGGGATGGATAACCTAAAGACAGACGCATTAAAAAGCGGTCTAGCTGAGATTCAGGCAAGGCATAAGTGCCACTTTGAAATAAGGGGTTCTGGGTCGCGATTACCCAGAATGGCTTAGGCAAAGCATAACGTATCCCATCGACAGTGGCATAGCCTTCTTCCATCGCCTCCAGCAAGGCACTCTGAGTTTTGGGACTGGAACGGTTAATTTCATCTGCCAGCAAAATCTGGGTAAAAATAGGCCCCTGCTTAAACTCGAATTGATGTTCTTTCTGGTTAAACATATTGATACCGATCACATCACTGGCCAGCATGTCATTGGTAAACTGAATTCGCTGAAATTTCAGTCCTGCGAGATGGGCTAGGCTGCTTGCCAATGTTGTCTTGCCCAAACCGGGTAAATCTTCAAACAAGACATGCCCGCCTGCAATCAGACAGCATAGGGCTAATCTGGTCTGTGCATGTTTATCCAGAACAATGGCATTAATTTCTTGGAAAAATTTTTGAATCTTGGGGGCATAATCAGCCAGCTTCTGTTCAAGCTCATCATTGTTGTGCGCAATATCCAGCTTTTCTTTTTGTTTCATGCCCCAGATCACAATATTTTCCCTAATAAAACATGCTGTAGGATTAACATACACTGTTTTTTAAAATTCCCCAAAGATCAGTCATCTGCCGACTTTATTTCTGTAGAATAAATTAGGAATTTTAGAAATTTTATATGATTAAATTTCCTATAAGAGCCAATTGAAGCTTTAAGATTAAAGTTTAGAAAAATTACATTTTGATTGGCATATTTATTAGAGAAAACAGGTTATTAAAAACCTTTGAGATCTGAACTTATACCTAAAAGGTAAAGACTTTTAAAAATTTAAATTCCCAATGTCAAAATAGATCATAATTTTGTTTTATCTTGTTTGAATCCTAAAATTTGCCCATAAAAAAGCGCCCCGAAAGGCGCTCATTTTATTCATCCATTAGCATGGACACTTCTTCATATCTCCACCGGCAGAGGGATAACGCGAATCTACACAGTGACGATAAAATGTTTTAGGGTCCATCGCTTCCAGATCAGGATGGTGCTTTTTCATATGCGCCAGATAGGTCTGATAATCCGGCACACCCACCATCAGGCGGAAACTCTGCTGTAAACGCTGCCACAACGTCGCAATCCGTGACCAGTTTTTCGGGTTCAGGATTAAGTCTTTTTGTGACATCACGGTCATCTTGATGATTTTATAGATAACCGCTTTTCCACCTTTAGCAAACTTCAAGTTCATGCGCTGCTCCTTAATGTCCTTTTGCAGGCTGAATTTCTTCAGGATCGCGATATACTGCTTCTGCTTCATTTACGGTTGGTACCGGGCTCGCCAGGGCACGACGGATCACGCCAATCGCAGCAAATAGCATTACAAACGCTACGATCATGAAGAAGCCACAAAGTGCTGCGTTGATCTGGTTCGACATTGCGACAGTCTGCATTTCAGCCAGGGTTTTCGCTGGTGCCAGAATTTCATTATTCGCAATTGCCGTATTAAAACGCTCTGCCTGTGCCAAGAAACCGATCTTTGGATTTTCATGGAAAATCTTTTGCCAACCGGCTGTCATTGAAGTAATAAACAGGAATACGGTTGGAACAATGGTTACCCACACATATTTCTCTTTCTTCATCTTGAACAGGATGACTGTACCCAGAATCAATGCCATTGCAGCCAGAATCTGGTTACCAATACCGAACAGTGGCCACAAGCTATTAATACCGCCTAATGGATCAACAACGCCCTGATAAACGAAGAAACCCCAGCCAGCCACAGCAACGGCTGTACCCAGCATATTACCGAAGAAGTTATGAGATTGTTTTACCGCAGGAATCACGATACCAACTGTATCCTGAACCATGAAGCGACATGCACGAGTACCCGCATCTACCGCTGTCAAAATGAATAAAGCTTCAAACAGAATTGCAAAGTGATACCAGAAGGCCATCATTTCACGGCTGTTAAAGATTTCGGTAATGATATGCGCCATACCAATCGCGAAAGTTGGTGCACCACCCGTACGTGACAGAATCGAGTTCTCACCTACTTCCTGAGCCAAGAGAGTCAGCGCTTCAGGCGTTACCACAAAACCAAGATTACGTACTGCTTCAGCTGCAGTATCTACGGTTGTACCTAGTAGTGCTGCTGGTGAGTTAATCGCGAAGTACACACCTGGATCAAGAATCGCGGCACAGATCAAAGCCATGATCGCAACAAATGATTCCATCAACATACCGCCATAACCGATTATCCGGATATCGCGTTCGTTGTTGACCAGTTTCGGTGTCGTACCTGAAGAAACCAGTGCGTGGAAACCGGAAATCGCACCGCAGGCAATGGTAATAAACAGGAATGGGAACATTGAACCAGCGAATACTGGGCCTGTACCATCAACAAATTTGGTAATCGCTGGCAATTTCATTTCCGGCATCGCGAACAGAATACCAATCGCCAGACCGGCAATCACACCAATTTTCAGGAAGGTCGATAAATAGTCACGTGGTGCAAGTAATAACCAGACGGGCAATACCGATGCAATAAAACCATAAATGATTAGTGCCCAAGTCAGCTCAGTACCCGTTAAGGTAAATAGCTGCCCCCAGTATGGATGCTGTGCAACGTTTTCACCATAGATAATGCCAAGCATCATCAATACGAAACCAATGATCGAAACTTCTGCAATTTTACCCGGACGGATAAATCGCATGTAGATACCCATGAAGATGGCGATCGGAATCGTAGCTGCAATACTGAATACGCCCCATGGACTATTGGTCAGTGCTTTGACAACCACTAGCGCCAATACTGCTAGGATGATGATCATCACACCCAGCGCACCAAGCATCACGATAATACCAGCAAAGGTACCCAGTTCCTGTTTTGCCATTTCACCCAGTGAACGGCCGTCACGACGGGTAGAAATAAACAGTACCAGGAAGTCCTGTACCGCACCTGCCAGTACCACACCGACCAGTAGCCAGATCGTGCCTGGCAGATAACCCATCTGCGCTGCAAGGATAGGACCGACTAAAGGACCCGCACCGGCAATCGCGGCAAAATGGTGACCGAATAACACGCTTTTATTGGTCGGCACATAATCCAGACCATCACCCAGACGATGTGCGGGTGTTAAACGGCGTGCGTTCAGTTCAAAAACTTTATTGGCAATAAATAAACTGTAGAAACGGTAAGCGATGCTGTACACACAGGCTGCGGCCAGTACCAGCCAGACTGCATTCACATGCTCACCACGACTGAGTGCAAGTATCCCGAAGGAGACTGCCCCGACTATGGCTACCAGGAGCCAGATGATTTTCGAAGTCATGGTTGACTTCTGTTGTAAAGTTTCCATTCAATCCCTCATTTTGTGAAGCATATAAATCAGCGTGATTTTTTTATTCGAGGTACTGCTGTTTTCCCTTGCGACTTTACGCTTGTTCCTTTCGAATTCCTCTAAGACTTTGGCATAAAAAAAGGGATGATTTTAGTCATCCCCTTTGATAATAGTCTATTTTCCGACCATTATGCACGTTCTAAATAGTCACCAGTACGAGTGTCTACACGAACGCTTTCTTCTTGCTGAACGAATAATGGAACACGTACTACTGCACCTGTTTCAAGTTTCGCTGGTTTACCGCCACCGCCAGAAGTATCGCCACGAACACCTGGATCAGTTTCAACAATTTTTAATACTACAAAGTTTGGTGGGCTTACTGTTAAAGGTACGCCATTCCACAACATGATAGTACATTTTTCATTTGAATCGTCTTTTAACCATTTTGCAGCATCGCCCATTGCTGTTTTATCAGCAGCGATCTGTTCAAAGGTTACAGGATCCATGAAGTTCCACATTTCGCCATCGTTGTACAAATATTCCATTTCTACTTCTACGATGTCTGCAGCTTCTAGAGAATCACCAGATTTAAAAGTTTTTTCCAAAACTTTACCACTGCGAAGGTTACGTAATTTAACGCGGTTGAACGCCTGGCCTTTACCTGGTTTAACGTATTCGTTTTCCATGATTGAACATGGGTTACCATCAAGCATAACCTTCAGGCCAGACTTGAAATCGTTCGTAGAATAATAGGCCATGATTGGCTCACTCCAAACTTACTAACTTTAAGCTATTGATGCTATGGGCTGTTGCAATGTCATTTAGCAAGTCTGACACGAACATGAGTTGCCACATGCACATTCATTTAATGTTGCGTATTCTAAATGAGCAATACACCAAGTCGCAACGAAAAAATCGGTTTTAACTTGCTGACACTGCTTAACTTAACATCAGCTATTCCAATACTGGTGCACAACCAGTCTTCTAAGCACATAAAAGTCTCTATGCTTTTGCATACCATAGCAAACTGATCGTGTTTAGAGAAATTTTAGCCAGCTTTCACATTCCCATCTGTAGACAAACTGCTAAACTGCGCACTTCTGGCTATCGCCTTCATCTTTTTTTGATCTTCCGGCATGACACAGTATTTATATCAAGAAGCAAATTGGCAATCGCAACTGAGCGACCTGATCACCGATCCACAGGAATTACTGCAAATTCTACAGCTTTCTCCAGATCAGCTGTTATCTGGTGCTCTGATGGCCTCTCAAGCCTTTAAATTACGTGTGCCACGAGCTTTTGTTTCCAGAATGCAGCCAGGCAATCCTTTAGATCCACTTTTATTACAAGTGTTACCGCATCATCTGGAACTGGAAGACCATCCGGGATTTGTCACCGATCCCCTAGGTGAAGAACAGGCCAATCAGCAGCCTGGTGTTCTACATAAATACAAGTCACGTTTTCTACTGACCTTGACCGGTGCCTGTGCAGTCCACTGTCGTTACTGTTTCCGACGCCATTTCCCCTATCAGGAAAACCTGCCTAAAAATGAGGACTGGATCAATATCAAACAATATCTGGAAAGCCAGCCAGATATTAATGAAGTAATTCTAAGCGGCGGCGATCCACTGACCTTATCTAACCGAAAATTAAAAACCTGGATTGAACGACTAGAATCGGTACCACATCTCAAATTTTTAAGAATACATTCACGAGTTCCTATTGTGATCCCAAACCGGATCGACGAAGAGCTACTAAGCATGTTAAAAAACAGTAGGCTACGTATTATTCTAGTGGTACACTCGAACCATGCATCAGAGCTGGATGACCTGACCTGTAAGCAGCTTAATCAGCTGGTTCAGCATCAGATCACGGTACTCAATCAGGCAGTTTTATTAAAAGGGGTTAATGATTCTGCTCAAGTTTTGATTGATTTAAGCTATCGCTTGTTTGATGCTGGCGTGATGCCCTATTATTTACATGTACTTGATAAAGTAAAAGGTGCGCATCATTTTGATTTACCTGCTGAGCACATCAATGAGATTTATACAGAAGTTTTAGCGAACCTACCGGGGTATCTGGTTCCTAAACTAGTTCGAGAAATAGCGGGCGAGAAGAATAAGACACCGCTTTTTGGGGTTTCAACATTTTTGAGTTAAATAATAAAGATGAGTAAGCATACTGCAGACATTTTTCAGACAACGGCTGAACTCACCATAGAACAGCTAAGTTTTTGTCCCACAAATGCCAAAGCATTGCAGGAATGGGTCGCAGGAATTTCAATCCTGCAATTGGGGAATTCATCCAAGTCTCTGTTCAGTGCTTTACTGGAAATTTCCGAACTGAAATGTGCGGAAACCTTGCGTTTTGACCTGATTCAGGTATTGCACCCTACCCTTGAAAATGTTTTGGCCAGTCTTGAGAAACATTTCGTCAATCAGGGTCTGATCACGACAGATCGCAATGACCAGATTATTGAGCTGGCTATGCTGTTACGCAGCTATTTTGCCAAAATCTATATAGATATTGCCAAACGCTGTAATCATCAGCTGAATCATCAAAAGTTTTCACTATTTTCCCTGGGCAAAAAGAAAAGCCTACAAAGTGCCCGGATGGTGTCTATTTACTATGGCCTGCAACAGTTAAGCCTGCTGCTCTATCAACAGCATATGCTGTATAGCACACCTGGCGCCGGTCAGTGGTTGGCAGCACATCAGTTGCTTGAATGTGCGATGGAAAATAATTTCTATCAGACCAACATCAATCAGGTTCTTGGCACCCAGCACGAAATCCAGAATATTACCCAAGCCTATGCACGACTGATTTTGCTGGATATTTTCAATACCCATCAGATCCGCCCAGCTGAGATTCAGGGATTATATTTATGCAGTGCGGACTGGGCGAAACTGGTTCAGATTCTGCCAAAAGAAACCACACTGTCACGTTATGTGGTTGATGCCAGCAAAGATCATCCGCCTTTACTGAATTCTCATCAGGGTCAGCATTTCCAGCCAAGTTTCTATATTTCGACACAAAACCTGATGGAACACCTGACCGGCACGCAAAGCAAAAATGCCCAGTATCTGTCACGTAATGAAAAGCTGTTCCTGACACCTGCCCTGCATTTTCATATCTATAACCTGCTTTCGAATAATGTCGAACGCCGTCATGAACGTTATGAATATTCCGCACAGATCAATATCTGCTTTGGCTTAACGGTGGCGCATTTTTATCTGTCTAAGGGTAAAAACTTTAATGAAACGCTGGAACTGGAAGGCAATTATGGTTTCCAGAGTGAAAGCAGTTTTGTCAGCTCAATGCATAATGCCGTTCCAAGCGGATTCAGCAGTATCAAGGCGCTCGATCGCGAAGCCAAACAGATTCATACCGCTGAGGTTCTCGATATCAGTGTCAATGGTTACCGGATTAAATGGTCAGGTATCACGCCTGCCAATCTGAAAACTGGCGAATTTATTCTGGTTCAGGAAAAATCTCAAAGCCAGTGGCGTGGCGGTGTCATTCGCTGGATCAAACAGTCAGCAGATAAAAGTCTGGAAATTGGTCTGGAAATTCTGGCACAGGAACTGTTCCCTTGCGCAGTTTATGCCCGTACCGACAAACACAGTATCAATTATCAGCCAGCTATTCTGGTACAGATGACCCAGCTCGATCAGGTCTCAACCAGTATTATTGTCTCTGGCTCACAAATGTTTAGGGAAAAACAGACCATTCATTTACGTCTTGGCCAAAAAGAACTCAGAATCTACCTGACCAAGGCACAGCTCATTACACAAAGTTTTATCCGTTTCGACTATGAATTATTAAATGATCAAGAAGAAGATGTCATCGAAAACTTTATACATAAGCAATTGAATGAAACTAGAAATCACGATTTATGGGAAGCATTGAAGTGAGAAATCCATTATTGTCTAAAAAGTTAAAACGTACTGAAACACGTTTACTGATCATTGATGATAATCAAATTAGATATAACCAAATCCGTGATCTCTTAACCAGTAATGAATATCAGGTCGACGCCGTTCTGCTTGATGATCTGCAATCTTTTGAAAAACAGTTAAACTTTAACTGGGACCTGATTATTTTTGGTCGTGCGTATGATCTGAAATATGAACAGGCCTTAAGTCTGGTTCAACTTTCGCAGCAACCTGATCTTCCTATTCTTTTGTTAAAACCAGAAGATTATCAGGCTGAACAATATGCCCAGTATATCCGTAAAGGCATTTTTGACATTCTGAATCTGGATTATCCAGACCGCTTCTTCCTGAATCTGGTACGTGCCCTTTCCTTTAGCCGTACCATGCAAGCCCAGCGCCATTTAATGGAAGAACTGGAAACTGCACAAAGCCAGGCACAATCACTGGTAGAAGACAGTAACCGTGCAGTCGCAACCATTCAGGAAGGCATTCATATTCAGGCCAATGCCGATTATCTCAAACTGTTTGGACTCAAAAGCGAGGACGATATTATCGGTCTGCCACTTTTAGACCTATTACAGCCGCAAGATTTAAATGATTTTAAATCCCGCTTTAAAAAGATTTCTCAGGGTCAGTTTGATTTAGGCCGTTTTGATATTACTTCTTCGAATCCAAATGTGGCTGCTGCCAACCCGCTAAAACTGGAATTTCTGGCATCTAGCGCTGAAGAAGATGCACTTCAAATCACGATTGATACAGCGACTAATCAGGCGAGTGCCTCTTCTGAAAAAGTTGCAAACAAGCCAAATACCTTACAGTCACTTAAGCGTGAACTCAATCGTGAACCGGCCAAAGCCAATGCATTGATCACGTTCTCCTTTGCTGCGTATGAGCCGCAAGTCCTGAATGGTGATTGGGCGACCTACATAGGTTATTTCCATGAAGTTAAGAAATTTCTAAAAGAGCAGGTTCGTATTCCACTCTTTAAACTGGAACATGATGTTCTGGTGGGGATCATTCAGGCAGATGCGCAAGACATTCTGGAATCCAAACTTGTTGGGTTAGGTTCATTGACCAAACCACAGCTTATTACAGTGAATCAGCAAACTTATCCGCTCAATCTACGCATCGGTTATACCCTGCTTGACGGTGAGTTGCGTGATGAAAGCCATTGTAATGAATTAGTCGGTCGGGCCTTCTCTACTCCTTTACCACAAGCACAAAAAACGTCTGAATTTGTTCTGGATATTCCTGCAACGACTCAGGAATCGATTTCAATGCCGAGCATTGACTTCACGGTTTCAGAACCCGTTATTCCAGCGTCTGAGTCCATACCGGTCAGTCCGGCAGTCAGCACTGTACCACTCACAACCTCTCCAGTATTAAAAGCACTGCGTGAATGTCTGGAACGTGGTGAAATTCATCTGAAATATCAACAGCTCTATGATAAAGAAGATACCAACCTCTATATGTATGAGGTGACTAGTGGCTTTATCTTTGAAAATAAATGGCAGGATATTTCTTCCTTGATGGAACTTAATGAAGATGATGAATTGTCTATTAAACTGGATCGTTGGATTCTGGTTGAATCAAGCAAGCAGTTGCACAACTTTATTACCCAGTATCCGGATGCCCGTTTAATCGTGAACCTGAACCGTGCGGTGCTATTTAAAGACCGTACTTTCCCTGAATTTATTTCCAAACTAATTACCATTATTCGCAGTAAAGTCGAGCATCCTTTAACTTTACAGTTCTCTGAAGAGGATATCCTGATGAACCAGCAGGATGCGCAGAAATATCTACGTACTTTACGTGAACATGGCGCGCGGATTGCGATTCGTAACTTTGGTCACTCAATGTATAGTGAAACCTTGCTACGTGAGTTCGATATCAATGGTCTGAGCCTGGATAGCAAACTGACCAAGATGCTGAACAATGATGCTGAAATTGAACAGTTACAGGAAAAAATCACCACGTACAATGAAATCAAACCAGTGAATATCATGATTCGTGAACTGAATGACATGACCTTATTTGCGAATGCCTGGAACGTCGATGCCCGCTTTATTCAGGGTGATTATTTCCAGAAAAAACTGGATCATCTGATTGATGTACAAGACCACTAAGGTCTTGTACTCGCCTTTCAATCTAGAAACGTGAAATGATTTTCTAAATTGCAGGTACAAAAAAACGGGCATAAAGCCCGTTTTTTCATTTTGGGTATTAACGTTTAACAGAACGTGACATACCAGCAAAACGTTGTTTGAACTTGTCGATACGGCCGCCAGTGTCAACGTTCTTTTGCTTACCAGTGTAGAATGGGTGGCAAGCTGAGCATACGTCTAGGTAAAGAGTTTCTTTACCAACAGCTGAACGAGTTTCGATTACGTTACCACATGAACAAGTAGCAACTAGTTTTTCGTATTTTGGGTGAATATCGGCGCGCATCGTCGATTACTCCATTAAGATGAAAGAAGGTTTTGCTGTCATCGCAATTGATCACTCTCAAATATTGAGGAAGGGCCAGAATCAGGATTCAGGCAGATCAACACCACAACAGACCATTCTTTTGGCCCACCGAGACGGATACCGTCAGAGCTAAGCACAACAAGTTGGGCAGTATTATACGGCAAACAAAAGCAATAAGCGAATTATTCTTCTGTATGTACCGCCTGTTTGGCCCAGAGATTCGCAATCACACCGCAGGCCATGAGCTGGATTTGATGAAAAATCATAATCGGTAAAACAATCATGCCAAGTGGCTGACCTATAAACAGAATCTGTGCCATCGGTACACCACTGGCGAGTGTTTTTTTGGAACCGCAAAAGAACACCGTTTTTTGGTCGGCACGATTAAAGCCCAGCCAGCGTGGGATAAATAATGACAACAGCATTACGATGGTCAATAAAACCGAACATGCCAGCAGCAGCAAGAGCAAAGTACTTAAGCTGACTTCACGCCAAAGCCCAGCCACCACCGCACTGCTAAACGCCCCATAAACCACCATCAGAATTGAGCCCTGATCGAATACCTTGACGATCTTGGGCATTTTCTGCATTTTTGGGAAAATCCAGGGACGCAGTAACTGACCTAAAATAAAAGGCACCAATAACAGCAGCGTAATCTGTAGAATCGATGCTGTCGGATCAAAGTCATGCTGGGATTGTCCAAGGATAAAGAATGCGACCAGCATCGGTGTAATAAACATCCCGATAATATTAGAAAATGAAGCACTACAGATTGCACCGGCAATATTCCCTTGAGCCACTGAGGTAAAGGCGATCGAAGACTGTACAGTTGATGGCAGGAAGCACATAAACAGGAATCCCCAATATAATTCCTGCCCCAGCATTGGTAATAATATCGGCTTTGCCAGCAAGCCTAAAATTGGAAAAAGTGCA
Organism: Acinetobacter sp. YH12233; assembly: GCF_013417725.1. Lineage (NCBI taxonomy): Bacteria > Pseudomonadati > Pseudomonadota > Gammaproteobacteria > Moraxellales > Moraxellaceae > Acinetobacter > Acinetobacter sp. YH12233. The sequence continues at coordinate 22,750 of NZ_VPDK01000026.1, read as the reverse complement.
AAGGTCAAGGCAAAGACCAAAGTGTGTAATTTCCAGTGCATCAAGCCTTCAATTACGGCTTCACGCGAAAGCTTGGCACCATGCAGGAAAAACAGGATCGCAATGGCTGCTGTCGTAATCCAGCTAAAGACTTCAGCTGCCTGCCCTGACACTGGCAATACACTGGCCAGTAACACCATAACAAAGAGCAAGATCGTAAAGCGGTCCAATGCCAGCAGTTTAAGCATCTGATGTCCTTCCCTCAAAATTTTATTATTCGATAAAAAATACCCGGCTATCTTAACAGATGCCGGGTCCATGTTATGCATTCAGATTGAAGGAATATTTTCATCCATACATGAATACATTTCACATATATCGCTTTATAACACTTAGTTATTACGTGCGTTGTTGTCTTGCTGGATTAGCTCGATTTTATAGCCGTCTGGATCTTCCACAAATGCAATGACAGTGACACCGCCTTTCATTGGGCCAGCTTCACGAACAACATTGCCACCACGTGCCTTGATTTCTTCACATGCTTTATAAGCATCATCTACCGCAATCGCAATATGACCGTAGCCATTGCCCAGGTCATAGCTTTCTGTATCCCAGTTATGGGTCAGTTCGAGCACAGTGTGATTTTCCTCATCGCCATAACCCACAAAAGCCAAGGTAAAACGACCTTCTTCATAATCACGCTTACGAAGTAAAGTCATACCAAGAACTTCAGTATAGAACTTGAGTGATTGTTCCAGATTGCCTACACGTAACATGGTATGCAGCATGCGCATATTAATCATCCTTATTTACAGATTGTTTTTGGTGTTCACCGAGCAATTTTGCCACCCAAACGACCAGAATCAGGATTGGAATCCCGATTAAAGTGGTCATCAGGAAGAAATTCGGATAACCGATATTGGTCACTATAGTACCCGAATATCCACCTAAAATCTTAGGAGTCAAGGTCATGAGTGAGCTAAAAATAGCATACTGAACAGCGGTAAAGGACACACTGGTCAGACTGGACAGGAAGGCAATAAAAGCAGCGCCTGCGAGACCTGCGGCCAGATTATCGACAATAATTGCAAAATATAGCCACCATGAACTATACGGTTTAATCACCTTACCTTGAATTTCAACATTCTCGCCTGTTCCAATTGTAATCGGCTGAATATCAATATCCATCGGATTGGCCTGAGTCTGCGACAAGTCCACAGCATATGAATGCTGCTGGGTCACTATTGGCTGCTCCTGCTGCATTAAGCTTGCATTGATTCGCTTCACAGGTGCAGTAATCAGTTTCTCGGCAGGAATAGCAGCACTAAAGACACGCTCTTCATCCAGCTTGGCATCGAATTTATCGCCATTCAGCTCTAATACAACTTTTTGCTCTGCAGTTAAATCCGGCCCTAGATACTGACCGCGAACCACGATGCTATTCTCCTGCTCATTGGCACTGATCAGGTTATCTGTGGTAACAGGCAGAAGCTGTAATTGTGCTGCTTGCGAAGCATTCTGTTGCAGATAAGGCAGGTTGACTTGTACTGCATCTGCCGGATGATTCAGATAATGTGCACGAACCTGAATCTGTTCGGCCTCTTTAAAAGCAGTAGTGGGTACATTCAGTTTCCAATAACCGACTTCATCTGTATCTGCTCGAAAGGTTTGCTGACCTACCTGAACTTCGACCTGCCCCAGCTTTTCACCAGACTTTACTAAGCCAATAAAAATCAGATTGGTTGAACAGGCCAAAATCGCGCCTACAAACATCAGTTTCATGATGTTCATTTTCTGAGCCAGCAAGCCACCTAAAAAACCGCCAAGCAGGGAGAAAATTACCCCATACACTTTCACAGCTTCAGCAATCTGTTCCTTGCTAAAATTCAGATCCTGATAGAACACATTGGAAATCACACCGGCAATAATATCGGAGACCCTATAAAAACCGATCAACAATAACAACACCAAAGCCAGTTTTAAGCCATAGCGATCAAAGAAATCTGCTACGGGATTGACCCAGGTTTCGAATGCCATTTGCTTATTCACAGCACCCATTTTGACCAGAATCGTACCCACACCGAAAGCGACAGCACCTGAACCGATAAAGCGTAAAGCCTCAAAACAGAACAAGGCAAAAGTATCCTGAATTGCCCACTGTGCAGTGATACTAGATACCAAGTCACCGGAATAGACATAGCTCAGAACAAAGCTGATAACTGCCACAAAAAACACGCCGACGAGACAGAAATAATCACTGCGCTGATAATCTTTACGTGCTCGATCCACTTGAGGCTCACGGATGACCAGTGTGGTAATAATCCCGACCAGCATAACCGCTGCCATCGCCAGATAAGTCCATTTCCAGGCATCATAAATATAGTTGCCTTTGGCCGTACCTAAATACGCCGCCAGAAACAGAGCCCCAGCCCCAGCCACAATCATCCCGATCCGGTAACCCGCGTTATAGGTGGAAGCCAGTACGGTCTGCATCTGGGTTTCGGCCAGCTCGATACGGTAAGCATCAATGACAATATCCTGTGTTGCCGCCGAGAACCCTAGCAGTACTGCACCCAATGCCATCTGCTGTAAATGTGCCTGCCCCAATGCCGGATCTGAAAAAGCCATAATTGAAATCGCAGTTACAATCAGGATCTGAGCAATCAATAGCCAGGCTCTTCGTCTACCCAAAGCTTTAGTCAAAAATGGGACAGGTAATTCATCGATGAGTGGCGCCCAGACGAACTTGAATGAATAGCCCAGTGCAGCCCAGCTGAAAAAGGTCACGGCACTTTTACTGATTCCGGCTTCACCAAGCCATAAAGACAAACTGGAAAAGATCAAAAGAATCGGGACACCGGCTGAAAATCCGAGAAACAGCATGATCAGGGCACGTCGATCCAGAAATGCTGTAAATGCGGATTTCCAACCCGTCGTTTGTGTTGTCATTGCCTTGTTATTTTCCACGAAAACCAATTGCTGCTATTCAATCCTTTAATAACGTATCTTTCAACAAAATTTATATATTTCTCGCATGCCCGATTTTTTATTTTGTGGCAAAACTGACATGTTGGCTTGAATTTTTCAAGTAAATCTGTATACCTTAAACCTTATCCACGTCATATTTCGTTTTGGACTTTCAACAGTGACTCAGAGACTCGATCAAATTCATTCTTCAATTTCAAGTAATACAACTATATCTCAACAAAACATCAGCTCCGACCTACTTATCTCAGCCTTTGAACAAAGCGAAATTACACCAACCCTTGAAAAGACATGCCTGAAACCGGTACAACTGACGCGTATTGCCGATCCGGATAAAATCCCGGCATCGACCAAACGAATCAAGCCTTTAAATAATTTTTTAGGCCAGGACCGTGCCCGTGCTTCGGTTGAAGCCGGTATTGCCCTGCCATATTCAGGCTATAACATTTTTGCGGTGGGTACAGCAGGACTCGGCAAACGCACTATGGTGAAGCGTTTGCTGCAGCAACATGCCAAAACCATGCAAACGCCAAATGACTGGGTCTACGTCAATAATTTTCAGAATCCTCGTCAGCCTATCGCACTGGAATTTCCAGCCGGTCAGGGGCCCAAGTTTCAGGCGATGCTGCATCAAAGCTGGCAATCCATTCTAAAACAGCTTGAACGTCGTTTTACTGCGGAAAGCTATCACAACAGGATTGAAATGATTCGCCAGGAAACGGGTGATGAACAGCAACTCGCCTTGATCGAACTAACCCGTGAAGGTGAAGAACTCGATCTGAAACTGATTTCCCGCAATGATGAGCATTGTTTTGTGCCAATTCATCTGAAAGATGACAAAGTACAGGAAATGTCTCAGGAAGATCTTAATGCTTTAAGCAATAAAGATCGTGCTGAGATTGCTTCTAACATGCGTTACATGGACAAGAAACTGGAACGCCTGGGACTTCATTTGGGTGACCTGGAAGATGATGCGCGTGACCGTGTTCAAGTATTGAACCGTGATATCGCTAAACAGGTAGTCATGCCACGCGTTGAGCAGATGCTGACTAAATTCAAGCATGTCGAAGGTCTGGAACAATATCTGAAGCAATATGCTGAAGACATTATTAATAATGTTGAAATTGTACTGGAACAGGAAGAAGACGATTTTACCCCTGCCCAGTTTAGCCGCGTACCAGCGCGCTTCCAGGCCAATGTGATTGTCACCCATAAGCCAAATAGCGGTGCACCCGTTATTTTTGAAGATTTCCCGACGCATTACAATCTATTGGGTCATGTGGAACAGTTGACCCAAAATGGTACGATTACTACAGATTTCACACTGATCCGTCCCGGCTCCTTGCATAATGCCAATGGCGGTTTCCTGATGCTTGAAGCTGAACAATTACTGGAACAGCCATATGCATGGCAAGGTCTGAAACGTGCCCTGAAATCTGGGCATCTCAAGCTTTCATCTTTAGAGCATATGCTGACTCTCACCGGTAGCATTTCCATTGAACCAGCTTCTATTCCGCTGAATATCAAAGTGGTGCTGCTGGCAGAGCCAGAAATTTATTATGAAATTCTGGAACTTGAACCAGAACTAGGCAGTATCTTTAAAATCCGTGCTGATTTTACCGATACCTTGCAACGTAATGATGAAAATGAGCAAGCCTATATGCAGCTCATTGCTGACTATGTGCAATCAGATAAATTATTACCATTTGACCGTTCTGCATTATCTGCCCTGCTGACCGACTCAAGCCGTCAGGCTGAAGATCAGAGTTCCCTGTCACTACATGCATTAACGCTGGGCGACCTGATTCGTGAAGCGCATCATCATGCATTCGAAGCGGGTGATAAGATGGTGTCAGAAAAGCATATCAATACCGCACTGGATCATCGTAAATATCGCTTAGGCTATTTACGTGAGCTATTCTGGCAAGATCTGACCCGTGGCACTCAACTGATTGAAACTCGCGGTCATCGTCTAGGCCAAATCAATGCGCTGTCTGTGATTCATTATGCAGATGTTGAATTTGGTCTACCTTCACGCTTAACTGCTTCTGTATATCAAGGTGGCGGTGATATTCTGGATATCGAACGTAGTGTAGAACTTGGCGGTTCTTTGCATGCTAAGGGCGTGCTATTGATGGCCTCCTTTCTAAAAGCCCATTTTGGTCGTGAACAGACCCTGCACTTCTCTGCCGCTTTAGCTTTCGAACAAAGCTATGGTCAGGTGGATGGTGACAGCGCGACAGTTGCTGAACTTTCAGCGCTGATTTCTGCGATTAGCCAGTTACCGATCGACCAGTCCTGGGCAATTACCGGTTCCATGAACCAGCTGGGTCAGGTACAACCGATTGGTGGAGTCAATGCGAAGATTGAAGGTTTCTTCGATGCCTGTAAATTGCAAGGCCTGACAGGTAAGCAGGGTGTGATTATTCCACGACAAAATATGCAGCATCTGATGTTACGTAAAGATGTCATTGCTGCAGTCGACGATGGTCAATTCCATATTCATGCCATTGATAATATCGCGCAGGCTTTGGAAATCCTGATGGCACGTCCGGTCGGGACTATGGACAAGAAAGGCCGTTATAGCAAAAACTCGATCTTTGCTGCTGTGATGGAACAACTCGAATACTGGCAAGCCATTGAAGATGGTGCCGAGTTTGAGGAAGAACCTAAGAAAAAGAAAAAAAAGAAGAAAAAGAAAAAAGATAAGGCGCCTATAAAGGAAGTTCTGACCGATCCAGATACCTTAGCTGAGGCCTTGGTTGCTGAATCAAAAGAACTAGAAAAATCTGAGGGTCAGCAGGCAGAAGATTAATTCTGCCCCCTGCCTCACTATTCACCCATAAAAAAAGCGCTTCTCTCGGAAGCGCTTTTTCACATCTATCAGTTTAATCCAAGGATTAAGCTTCAGGTGCTGGACTGTATTGCTCTACTAAAGGCTGTAATTCACCTTTTTGGAACATTTCGAGCATGATGTCACTACCACCGATCAATTCACCATTGATCCAAAGTTGTGGGAATGTCGGCCAGTTCGCAATTTGTGGCAGAGTTGCACGAATATCCGGGTTTTCCAGAATATTAACATAAGCAAATGGACGACCAATTTGACTGAGTGCTTCTACCGCACGTGCAGAAAAACCACATTGTGGAAATTGTGGTGTGCCTTTCATATAAAGAAGTACTGCGTGCTTGGCAATTTGGTCACGAATTAACGCTTCGGTATCGCGTGCTTGTTCAGTCATTGATAAATCCTCAACTAATCTGTCTCGCATTATACCCAAAACAGAGAAAAACAGTACGTCTAAAGTAATAAATCCATTTTTATTTACAATTACCCTTTAAATCTGACCAAGTTTTTGCTTATATAAGTTTTTCTTTCCACCTAACAGTAAAGAGTTAGTCATGAACAATATTACCCTCGCTCCGGTACAAACTGATCAACCTTCACATTTGATGCCAGTCTTTGGTCGTCAACCGATCAGCTTTGTCCGAGGACGAGGTGCATATCTTTATACCGAAGATGGTACAGAGTATTTAGATGCCTTAACTGGGATCGCCGTTTGCGGTTTGGGTCATGCTCATCCAGTGATTGCTGAAGCAATTGCGGAACAAGCTGCAACCCTGATTCATACCAGCAACCTGTTTGAAGTGCCTTGGCAAACTGCTGCTGCACAGAAACTGGCTGAAGTCGCTGGCATGGAAGAAGTTTTCTTCTCCAACAGTGGTGCAGAATCGAACGAAGGCGCTATCAAAATTGCGCGTAAATTCGGTCATATGCAAGGTATTGCGTCACCAAAAATTATTGTAGCTGACAAATCTTTCCATGGCCGTACGCTGGCAACCCTATCTGCAACGGGTAACAAAAAAGTTCAACAAGGCTTTGGTCCATTGGTTGAAGGTTTTATTCGTGTACCTTTTGGTGATATTGAAGCCATTGAAGAAGCTGCAATTAACCATCCGGATATCGTGGCTATTCTGGTTGAACCGATTCAGGGTGAAGGTGGTGTCAACACTGCACCGCAAGGCTTTAGCTACCTAGAAGAAATCCGTCAGATCTGTAATCAGCACAACTGGTTAATGATGCTGGATGAAGTACAAACAGGGAATGGCCGTACCGGTAAATATTTTGCTTATCAGCACACCAATATTGTGCCGGATGTACTGACCACAGCTAAAGGTCTGGGCAATGGCTTCCCGATTGGTGCCGTGATGACTCAAGGTCGTGGTGTCGGTGTTTTGACTGCGGGTAACCACGGTTCGACTTATAGCGGTACTGCATTGGGTTCACGCGTGGTTTATACCATTATCGATATTATGCAAAAAGAGAATATCGTGGCCAATGCCGCTGAAAAAGGTGCATATATTGTTGAGCAGTTACGTAACCAGCTTGCAGATCATCAAGTGACTGTACGCGGTTTCGGTCTGATGATCGGGATTGAGTTGCCTAAAGACTGCGGTGAGCTGGTGGATATTGCACGCGATGAATACAAAACCATTATCAACGTGACTGCAGGTAATGTCGTTCGTCTGTTGCCTACCCTGAACATTACTCAGGAACAGGCCGATCAACTGATCGAACGTTTAGTGAAAATGATCAAGGCTTATCTTGCTTAAGTCTATCTTGAACAACAAAAAAGCCGCTTTAAAGCGGCTTTTTTGTTTATAGGGAATTTATGATGCGACTTGTAACAAACGTCCACCAGAGATCTGGCTAAAATATTGTTTCAATGCCTCCAGACAGCGCAGGACTTTAGTCGGTTGCTGTTCTCGATTAGGCATAACTGCATAAAGGGTGACTGGCGGAAGTTTCCATTCAGGCAAGACTTCAATCAGTGAACCATTTAATAAATCTTTTTTAACATCAAGATATAAAATCTTAGCAACCCCATTGCCTTGCAGGCACATGGCTTTTGCAACTAGGCTGTTATTGGTACTAAAGCGTGAGCTCAGTTCAAATTCAACCTTTTCTGCACTATGCACATGCTGAAAACTGAAATTCTGATGATTTTTAATATGCGTTAAAGGCAAAACATCATGATGTTTCAGGTCTTCAGGACGCGAGATAATGGCGGTCTGGTTAATATAGCTTGGCGCAGCAACAAGAATCTGTTCAATCTGCATTAATGGCACAACCTGAAGGTTGTGATCATCATCGTTCTGGTCAAATCGCAGGGCAATATCAATACGCCCTTCCAACAAATCAACCTCATGATTGTTTGTTTCCAGGTGGACTGTCAGGCCACGGTGTGCGGACATCCAGTGAGAAAGTGCAGGAATCACATGATTCGCACACACTTCCGGTAAGGATACAATACGAAGTTCACCAACAAGATCGTCACGTAACTCGTTAATGCGAACCTTTCCACGCTCAGCAGCAGACAACATTTCCTGGCAGCTGTGAAAAAAAGCTTGTCCCGCTTCGGTCAGACTTAATTTTCTCGTAGAACGATTTAGAAGTACAACTTCCATATCCTGTTCTAAAGAGCGAATTTGTTGACTCACGGCGCTGGTTGTAATCCCTAGCTCACGTGCAGCACCGCTAAACGAGTTCTTTTCCACAACACAAGCAAAGACACCCATTGCTCGAAGTTGATCTAACATAAATTCCCCTCTAAACTTATGAGATGCTTCATCTTTTGATAAAAGCAACTCATTGTATTATACGGTGAAATTTACGTTTTGCATTATTTATTTAATTATTTGGTAAAACTGCTGTTGGATTAATCGGTTTTCCGTCTAAGCGAACCTGAAACTCAAGCATAGTACGGGTTGTACCAGTCGCCCCCATCTCGGCAATTTTTTGACCAGCCGTTACATTTTGGCCACTTTTCACGCTTAATTTACTGTTATGCGCATAAGCGGTGATATAGCCATTAATATGTTTAACTAATACCAGATTACCATATTCCTTCAGGCCATCTGCTGCATATACCACCTGCCCATCTGCTGCAGCAAAGACCGGATCTCCGACATTACCGCCATAACGGGTACCTTTGATATTTGCAGCCAGATCATAGTTTTGTAATACCGGACCATTTGATGGCTTGACCCAACGTAATCCCGCTGCTGTCGATACTGGGGTAATCGGTGCAGAAGTAGTGGTGGCAGGTTTTGGCGTAGTCTTAACAGTCGTTGGAGCTGGAGTGGTTGGCGCTGAAATCGCAATCGTTTGACGCTGAATCGGGGCAGCTTGGGTAACAGGTTGAGTCGCTGTAGTACGGCGCGCAATAGTGTTATTTTTCAGGCGAATCGACTGACCCACATAAATACGATACGGTGGAGCAATATCATTCATCTCTGCCACACTGATATAGCTCAGACCATAACGTGCTGCAATGCCACTCAAAGTATCCCCAGAGCGTACCGTATAGAAGTCAGGCGCTGCGGCATAGCGGGTCATATTATTGACCTGAGGTTTAGTAGCACAACCAGTAATAATCATTGTGGAAACAACCACAGTGGACAAAACCAGAGTTTTGATGAAGCTGGATGGTGAAGCATGAATGAAGTATTTCGGTGACACCAAGGACATTATCTTCCTCTCTAACATCTATACGGTTGCAAAAACCCAGTAAGATTAGCAAAGTTTTACTACAATATACTTGTAAGCTTTCATTTTTCACAAACTTATAACATTCATTAGATTTTATTTAGAATCTGGGCTTGCAAAGTGTGAAGTGTGTCATAGTTTGTGGCATCCATCTGAATTGGCGTCACGCTTACATAGCCATTGGCAATTGCAAAAAAGTCTGACTCGATTTCAGTTCCTTTATGTTTTGGCATTGCGACTGCTTCACCCGATAGCCCAATCCAGTAAACCTGACGACCACGTGGATCTACATGACTGGTAATCGGCTTGGACTGGCTACGGCGTCCCTGAAAGGTCACTTTAGTTCCTTTCAGCTCAGCCACATCAGGAATATTCACATTAAAAATATGACGCTCAGGCAAAGTCGGCAAACCTGCCGCAATAAAATCATGTACCCATTGCGCTGCAATGCGATAATCTTCTGGTAAGGTATAAGATCGAACGTTTTGCCCACATAGAGAAACTGCTAATGCAGGTTGTTTGGCCAGACGGCCTTCAAATGCAGCCCCCACCGTACCCGAGTACAGCACATCATCTCCCAGATTGGCACCACTGTTAATGCCGCTGACCACCAGATCGAATTCAACATCAAATAAGCCGTTCATGGCCAAATAGACACAGTCAGCCGGCGTGCCATTAACCGCCCATACATCGGGAGAAATCTGGATCGGTCTTAATGGTCGGTCTAAAGTCAGTGCACTGGAAAATCCGCTACGTTCACTTTCTGGAGCTACCACCACAACACGTCCTAAAGGCCTCAAGGCCTGCGCCAGTGCCTGTATACCCGGTGCAAAAACGCCATCATCATTGGAAATTAATATATTCACTGCAAAATCTCGTTGAGCTAAAAAATGACTCGCTAGGACATTTCATTGTATTAGTTCAGGAATTATATATATTTGTAGCACGATATCCATTAATACATATGGCTTAAGATGATGAAAAAATTCTCTCTTTGGGGTACTTTGGCTTTAAGTTTGGCAACTTTTGTTTCTCCTGCAGTTATTGCCAATGATTTGACAGCTGAAGAAAATGACATGATCGTGAAAGAAGATGTCGCATCTGCACAGGTAATGATTGAAGTATGCCCGGGCATTATTGGTCAGAATGCAAAATTCGATACAACGATTCAGCAGCTGATTCAATCTTATCTAAAAGAATACTCAGACAAATCGATGACCTATCAAAAACTTCAGGCAGACAGTGAATACAAGACTGTGCTTGAAGAAGCACGTCAAGGTGCAAAACAGACTGCAAAAGACGAACAAAAAACAGCGTGTGAAGACGTTTTAGCTTATCAGGAATAAGGTCTTTCTCACTGAAATGAGACGATGCCAGCATCGTCTTTTTTCTCTTACACATTTCTTCATAATTCTACAGCTTCACTACATTTCCCCTCTTTTCAATTTTGAAAATATCTTTAAGCTAACAAATTATTGTTCTACATGTAATTTTTGAGTTTTTTGATGAAACATACATTAATTAAAAGTTTAAGTTTATCTGTTGTTGCTGGTATGACACTTTGGGGCAGCTCGGTTTATGCAGCAAATGAAAATATTGAAGTCACCCCGAGTCAGGAAATCACCAAGCAAGAATTAGCTGCGATTTATGTCCTTTCTGAAATTTGCCCAAGCATGGTCAAAGACAAAGCAAAATTCAATCAGGGGTATAACCAGCTCGTGACTGAATATTTGCCCGGCCAAAAAAATCCGGTTGAGCGCCTGAACCAGATGGTAAAACAGTCAGATTTCCTTAACATTCTGGCCGAAGCACAGAGTGATGCCAAAAAGGCTGGCAAGAAAAAGAATCAGGCCATTTGCAATGAGTTGGTGAGCTACAGTAAATAATCCACTTTTTGCGTGATTGCTTACAATACTTTTGAAATAACCCTGGGTTTCCCATAGAAGTCAGCCTAGCTTTGTCCTAAAATGCTAGGCTCTTCGTGCTTACATCAAGATATTGGAACCCACTAGAAATGACCCAAAAAACTGCCCTTGCTGCATTATTATTAATTCCTAGTTTTAGCTTTGCAGCAACTGTCTTATCTGCACCACCAGAATTGAATAATAAATCTTATGTGCTAATGGACTACGAGACAGGGCAAATTCTCGCATCAAAAAATGAAAATGAAAAATTAGCCCCTGCTTCAATGACCAAGATGATGACCAGTTACATCATCGAGCAGAAGTTATTAAGTGGTGAGCTGACTGAAGATGAACAGGTTCGCATGAATGAATCTGCATGGTGCCGTGGTAGCAGTGCAGAATCATGTATGTATGTACCTTTAAATGGTACGGCGACTGCACTAGAAATGTTGCGCGGGATTATTATCCAGTCCGGTAACGATGCATCTAAGGCGATGGCTGAACATATTGCAGGGAACGAGGGTACCTTTGCACATATGATGAACCAGGAAGCGAAACGGATTGGCATGACCAATACCAGCTTCATCAACTCGACTGGTATGCCAGCTGAAGGCCATTATTCGACTGCGAAAGATATGGCAACTTTGGCTCAGCACATCATCAAAGACAGTTCAAAATACTATCCAATCTACTCTGAAAAAGAGTTTACTTTTAACGGGATTAAGCAAGGCAACCGTAATGCCCTGCTCTATACTGATCCAAGTGTAGATGGTTTGAAAACTGGTCATACTGATGAAGCCGGTTACTGCTTAACGACCTCTTCAAAACGCGGTCCGACTCGTCTGATTTCAGTGATTTTCGGTGCACCAACCATGAATGAACGTGCATCGCAAACACGTGAACTTCTGGCTTGGGGTTATGCAAACTTTGAAACCAAAAATGTTCAACCCGCTAAACAGGTTCTAGCCAAGTCTAAAGTCTGGTTTGGTAAGGAAAATGAAGTGCAGATCGGTCTTGCAGAAAACTTTAATGTGACTATGCCTAAAGGTCAGGCCAATGCCATCAAGACTCAATTGGTCGTTCAGCCTAAACTGACTGCGCCTTTACAACCAGGTCAAGTCGTAGGTAAATATGTGGCGACTTTAAACGGCAAAGTGATTGCTGAGAAACCACTTGTTGCACTGAAAGCAGTTGAAGAAGCTGGTTTCTTTGCCCGCATGCTGGATCATATCAAACAATTCTTTAGTAACCTGTTCTAATATTTATTATCAATATTAGATCTTACTAAAGCCAAAGCACACATTCATCGAATGTGTGCTTTTTTATTTTATAATGCTTATAAACTTTCAGGATGATACTGACATGAGCCAAAACATTCGCCCTTATCTGGATACTCGCCCGCAAGTCGCTGACTCTTGTTATATCGATCCGATGGCGGTGGTCGTAGGTGATGTTGTTTTAGGCGAAAATGTATCTGTATGGCCTTTTGCCGTAATTCGTGGTGATGTGAATCATATTCGTATTGGCAAGAACTCGAATGTACAGGATCATTCCATGTTGCATGTGAGTCATAAAAAGGCGGATAAACCTGAAGGTTCACCACTGATTATTGGTGAAGATGTAACAATTGGTCATCATGTAAAATTACATGGCTGTACCATCGGTAATCGTGTTTTAGTGGGTATCGGTACAATTATTCTCGATGACGTGATTATTGAAGATGATGTGATGATTGGAGCAGGTTCACTGGTACCACCGAATAAGGTATTAGAAAGTGGGTACTTGTATGTAGGCAGTCCAGTCAAAAAAGTGCGTCCACTGACTGAAAAGGAAATAGCTTTCTTGCCTTATTCAGCACAAAACTATGTAAAAGTCTCAGGTAACTACAAATAAATCGACAAACTAAGGCTACTTTATGTAGCCTTATCTTAATTAAGGAATAATTACATAATCATTCTTAAAACTATTGGCTTCAAAGTCTCCCTCTACCAGATGCACAAATTTCTGGTCAATCTTGTTCAGTTCTAAACAATCATCCACATCAATCACGGCATCGGTATGAGGTTTAAACCAGGTCTTTTCAATGGCCAGCTTGCCTTGCGCTTTAGCTTCAGTTTTATTTTTAGCAGCAACTACCAGATATTTATGGATTTCACCAAACTGATCTGGCACATAAGCACCCAGATTGATCAGGAATAATTTTAAATCCTGTTTTACAGGTGTGTCCGTCACCTGAACCTGATAATTCAGATCCTGATAGCTAACACCATTGATCATCATCCAGCCATCGACATGCAGGCCTTTTTGCACACCAAACCATTGCTGCTTCAAATATGGGAAAGCTGTCTTAATATCTGAACTAATGACCGGAACTACATCATGTACTTCTACATTGGCTTTTTCATGCTTGCCGCCCAATAAAGTAATGTAGAGCTTAAGTTCAGACATAAAAAAATCCTTTAAAAGCAAAATAGGGAAGACTTTAGCCGCATAGTGTAAATGAAACTTACTCGTTCCACTTCAAGTAAATCATCTCATATTCTTAAAATCCTGAAATTTACTTAAATCAGCATCAATATATTGGATAAAAAATCCTAATCTGATCTATTTTTAAGCAAGATTATTTGTATTAAAATAAGGTCCAAATTCCCCTTCTCTTATAAGTGAGTCACGCCAATGAAGTAAGTCTATTTTTCTCATCAACGATTATTTTTAGATTGATGTGCAAAATAGATCGTCTGGCTTGATCTTTTCTAGAAAAAATCTCTTGTTTATTTTGTGCATCCTGTATTTATGAGGTTATTTATGACTCAGCAGGCATGTGTAATATCCAGTCTGACTTTAGAATTCCCTTCCAAAGTCATATTTCAGAATTTAAATTTTACCCTTCCTAAAGCTCAGGTCAGCGCTTTAATTGGCCGTAATGGACAAGGTAAGTCTTTGCTCATGCAGCTTTTGTATCAGGCTCAGCATTCTTCTCCACATTGCTCAGGCCAAGTTTCCTGGCAAATGCATCATGCCTATCTACCACAATTGCATCGGTTAAAGGCAGCCACAATTGCTGAAGCACTCGAAGTAAGTCAATTACATCGTGCTTTTAAAAATGTTGAACATGGTACAGCCAGTTTCGAGGATTATGAGCTACTTGAGGATAGTTGGCATTTGCCGCATGAATGGCAGCAACTGTTGAGTTCAGCACAATTACCCACCGATCTGGACTTTCCCGTACAATATTTGAGTGAGGGCCAAAAGACCAAACTTGCTTTATGTAGCTTGTTCTTAAAGCCTGAATATTATTTATTGCTGGATGAGCCGAGCAACCATCTGGATCGTGAAGCACGGACATGGTTAATAGAGTATTTAAAGTTACATCCTGCTGGTGCGTTGATCATTAGTCATGACCGGACTTTGCTAGATCAGGTTGATCATATTTATTATTTAAATGAGCATGGATTACAGCACTCTACAGGAAACTATGCGGAGTTTTTTGAACAGTATCAGAAAAATATCACTTCACTCGAACAGTCAATTCAGCAGAGTCAGCGTGATATTAAACAGATGAAGCACAAGCAGCATGACGTTTTAATGAAAGCACAAAAGCGGGAACGTGCCGGAAACAAATTACGTGATTCAAATTCCCAAGCCAAAGTGCTTTTAGACTTTAAAAAGGAACAGGCCGGTCAAAGTATAGGTAAAGTTCAGGCACAGCACCAACGGCAAATTTCCAATGAACAATCTGAGTTAAAATTTCAAAAGCAGCAACTCGAAAAGATAAAACCTCAGCTATTTCAATTTCCAGACCTTAAACCACAGTCTGGTGAAATTCTGCGGGTTAAAGAGTTAAAGCTTCCTTTTGGTACTCCACAGCCTGTGAATCTTGCTTTAAGTGCAGCTGAAAAGATCCATATTATAGGCCGAAACGGAATTGGTAAATCCACTTTGCTGAAACTGATCGCCCAACAAAAGCAGCAACCTCTGGATCAAATCTTTCTGGCACGAAACTGTTTTTATCTGGATCAAAATTTTAGTTTGCTCAATGAGGCATTAAGTGCGATTGAAAATTTAAGGCAGATGAATCCCGATATTCCGGAAGTGGAATGGCGTAATTTATTAGGCCAACTCAGAATTCGTGGTGATAAAGGTACTTATCCTTTGTCTCAGTTAAGTGGTGGTGAAAAGCTGAAAGTGGCGTTATTAGGTCTTAGCCAGGTCTCTCCTCAACCCGAACTTTTATTATTGGATGAGCCAGAAAATCATCTGGATATTGAGTCTAAAGCTTTGTTGGCAAGTGCAATTCAATCTTATACAGGCGCTGTGATTTTAGTTTCACACGATGAACAGTTTGTGCGTGATTGCGAGATCACTGAAGTATTCAATATGAATGAATAATTTTCATTAAACTTATATATGTAAAAGCCACCTCAATGGGTGGCTGATCAATCACGGGAAATAAGCTTATTGTTTTGTAGTCACACCCTGAGAATATAAATTTAATAAGTATTTTGACAGTATGGTATTCCCCACAAATAGAGAGCCTGATTCACTTAGGTGTCCATAATCCACCTGGAGCAGGTCTTCTCCTTGAGCTGCCCGAATCCGACATTTGTATTGCTGTTGAACATCATCTTTTTTACATAGATGGTCAATAAGAGATATATAGGTAATTCCCTGAGGATATTGTAATTTTTTCATTTTCTCGTCTACCTGAACTGCTCTTAGATCCAGTCCGGCATCAAATATAAAATCTTCAGCACTATTCCAGTTTTTCGGTTTCACCATCACTTTCGGAAGCGAAGGTTTCCATTGTGAAATTGGCCCCACAATGACGATATTGGATACGCCAAGCTGAAGTAAACTTTTCCCGATGTTTTCCCAATTGGTTTCGTCATGCTTCAAGGCTTGGGTGATAACCACAATTTTGGGCTTAAGTTCTGCGATGCTCTTTAGCGCCAGTTTATTGGAATAATCACAGGCTTCTTTATAAGCTCCTTTATGATAGTTGATCTCGGTTAGCGATGCCCGGCAAATGGAAGAGGTTTTCTGATAAAAAGGGATATCATTGGATTTCAGTAATGTCCTTAGCCCTAAAGAAAGTGCTTCAGCATGAGAATCTCCCCATAAGAACACCCCGCCTTCCTTTTGTTTCGTGATACAGACCGGATCAGGATCATAACTATTATGCTCAGTCAGGCTCACGTAAGTATCACATTTTAGCCAGTACGCATCCCTTAAATTTTTGAATTTTTCATTATAATACTCTAAGAATTTTGCCTGTTCTGAGGCTGCGCCTTGGCGCAGATCTGTATTAAAACCATTAAATATATTTAAAGTAATTCCTAAGCTCATGAGCACTAGAGAAAAATAAAGCGGTTTTATACGATAAACATCTTTCCACTGGTGATATGAAGGTAATTTAATCTGCTCAATATACTTGTAGCTCAGAAAACCCAGAATTATAGAAAGGGCTATTCCGGCATATACATAATACTCAGGCAATGAGTAGATATAGATCAGCACCACCAAAGGCCAGTGCCAGAGGTAAATAGAATAAGACCAGGCTCCTAGTTTTTGAAATACAATATTATTGGTAATAACGCTGTCATTTTGATGTGCCTGAATCATCAGAAAAGTGCCGATAACAGGAAAAACTGCCAGATAGCCAGGCCACAAATCTTCTGCTGAAATGAAGAAATAAGACCCCAGTATAAGTGCCAATCCCGTTCCTTCCAGCAACCTTTTCTTATTTTCCTGCAAGGTCAAAGGGTAAAGATAAGCAATTCCCCCGATCATCATTTCCCAGGCTCTGGTAGGTAACAGGAAATAAGCCGGGTTTGGCCATTTATAGGTAGCGATTATTGATAGGATGAATCCTAAAATTGTTCCTGCCAGCAGCATAAATTTCATGGTCTGGATGGACATGAACTTGCGCATGGCAATGAGAACGAGCGGATAAATCATATAGAATTGCCATTCGACGGAAAGTGACCAGGTATGTAATAACCACTTTTCGTGAGTGCCTGCCTCAAAATAACCGGATTCCTTCCAGTAACTGATATTGGATAAAAAAGTCATGCTACTCGCTGCATGCTTACCCAATAACTTGTAATCAAAAGGTGTCAGATAAAACCAGCCAAAAATCATTAATACCAGACACAGCGCGGCCAAAGCCGGAATAATCCGATTCGCACGAGCCACATAAAATTTCAGAATAGAAAATTTTTCATGTTCTAAATCTTTAAATATGATTCCAGTCATTAAAAAGCCTGAAATCACAAAGAAGACATCTACTCCAACAAAACCGCCAGGCATCCAGGCCGCATTAAAATGAAATAGCATGACTGCAATCACGGCAATTGCTCTGAGGCCATTAATGTCTGTTCTGAATTTCATTGGAATCCTGTCCTATAAAGCCTGTTATTTATTTTAATTGTTATGAAATACTGCTAATTTTTATTAAATTTTATTTTAAATCAAATTCTTATATTAAAGCGTAGAATGCAAATATTACTGTTTTAGTATTTTATGTACTCATTATATTCTACGCTTTCTTTTTCGCCAAATACTTTTATTGTTAATCATCTAAATTAAAATCCCGAGTATCGACATAGCCACCGCTGCCTAAATTTTGTAGAATACAGTTTTTATTCCATGGTGCTCCTTTATGACCGCTTGGACTGCTCACGTCACTGTTGCAACTGTCGTCGAAAAAAATGGAAAATTCCTGTTCGTTGAAGAACATACTGAAGGTGTCACCCATACCGTATTCAATCAGCCAGCAGGCCATGTGGAGGCAGGTGAAACCATTGTCGAAGCAGCTATTCGTGAAACCATGGAAGAAACCGGCTATCAGGTTAATGTCACTGATCTGATCGGCATCTATACCTATACCCCACCGATGTTCCCGGATCGTACCTATTTCCGTTTCTGTTTGAGAGCAGAAGCCATCAGCCATGATGAAAATGCTGAACTGGATACCGGTATTGTCGGTGCAGTCTGGATGACGCTGGATGAACTGGTTGAAACCGCACGTGCTCGCAGCCCATTGGTGATTAAAGCCGTGCAGGATGCCCAAGCTGGCAAACGCTATCCTTTATCGCTCATTTACGAGCACCAAAATTCTCCCTTAATTTCAAATTTGGATGCCTAATCCTATGCAACAACGTGTCATCGTCGGTATGTCTGGTGGTGTAGATTCATCTGTGTCTGCAGCTCTCCTCCTTCAACAGGGTTATCAGGTTGAAGGTCTTTTCATGAAAAACTGGGAAGAAGATGACGGCACAGAATACTGTACGGCAATGGAAGATCTTGCCGATGCACAAGCCGTTTGCGACAAGATCGGGATTAAACTGCATACTGCCAACTTCGCGATGGAATACTGGGATCGCGTGTTCGAGCATTTCCTGGCTGAATATGCTGCTGGCCGTACGCCAAACCCGGATATTTTGTGTAATAAAGAAATTAAATTCCGTGCCTTCCTGGATCATGCGATCAATCTCGGCGCCGACTTTATTGCCACCGGTCACTACTGTCGTCGCGGCGAGACCATGACCAATTCACGTGGTGAGCAATATGCTCAATTACTGCGTGGTTATGACAATAATAAAGACCAGACTTACTTCCTGCATGCGGTTCATGGTCGTGAAATTAATAAGACCCTGTTCCCTGTCGGTGAAATTGAAAAACCACAAGTACGTAAAATTGCAGAAGAATTAGGTCTGGCAACAGCCAAGAAAAAAGATTCTACGGGTATCTGTTTTATTGGGGAACGTCGCTTCAATGACTTCTTAAAGCAATATTTACCGGCTCAACCTGGAAAAATCGTGCTGGAAGATGGCAAAGAGGTTGGTGATCATCACGGCTTAATGTACTATACGCTCGGTCAACGCGGCGGGATCGGTATTGGCGGTATGAAAGGCGCGGAAGAAGGTGCCTGGTTTGTACTGCATAAAGATATCGAAGGTAACCGTCTGGTGGTCGGTCAAGGTCATGAACATCCACTGATGCAAAGTACCATATTGTGGTCTGAAGCGATTGACTGGGTAGCCGGTGAACAGGATATTCCTGAATCAGGTTTCCGCTGTACGGCAAAAACCCGCTACCGTCAGCCTGACCAAGCGTGTACTATTTTCAAGGATCCAGAAACACCAAATGGTGTTCGTGTTGAATTTGATGAGTCGCAACGTGCTGTGACCCCGGGTCAAAGCGTTGTATTCTACTCAGGTGAAGTTTGTTTAGGTGGTGGCGTGATTCATCATACCAATGCGCCTAAACCTGATTTTATTAAAGGATGATTTCGGCATGACGGAGTTACCGTTTCAACAAGCCACAACGTTGAATGTTCGTCAAAATCGTGCATTGGCGCTGGCAGGGGTTTTTCAGGCCACCCAGCTGACGCATATGACTGCATTGACGGGACAGCACAGCATTGGTGAAAGCGGTAATTTCTATTTTGAGCAGTTGATTAAAGCCAGTTTAAATATCCGTCCAAGTGGCAAGTTAAATGCCCAGACCTTAGACTTCTTTAATCAGCTGGCCGATATTTCCCTCGGTTTAAAAACCCTGGAAAGCAGCATTACCCAACCTTTTAATACGTCTCCAAAATCCAGACTTCCAAAACTTTCATCGACCAAGCTTCCAATGTCCTATGCCATGGCACTTCTTCAATTAGAAAAGAAGGTCTATAGTAATCCCAAGTTTGTTGAAATCATCGAACAATCCCAGCAAAAAATCCTCAGACAGCTCTCCTTCTTCGATAACAATTACATGCATCCCAGCATCATTGCCAACCTCGCTCAGACCTATGTCGATACCGCCGGACAGATCAATCCGCGGATCATGGTGCGTGGCAATGCTGAAGCCTTTAAAGATTCCGGTCATACCAACCGCATCCGTGCTTCACTATTTACTGGACTGCAGATGGCGCACTTATGGCGTCAGCTTGGTGGCAGTTCATGGGGCATGATTTTTGGCAAGCGCAAGCTGCTACAGGATATCCAAAATCTCGCGCGCTTACAGTTTCAGGTGATCTAAACCATGTTGTTGTACGCGCACCGTTTTTCGTTTAATTCCAAAATTTAGGGAATCGATATGAACGCTTTAACTGCACTTTCTCCATTAGATGGACGCTACGCTAGCAAATGTGATGCGCTGCGCCCTTTTCTTTCTGAGTTTGGTCTGATCCATGCTCGTGTGACTGTTGAAGTGCGTTGGTTACAAGCGCTTGCCAACCGTCCTGAAATCACTGAAGTGCCAGCTTTCTCATCTGAAACCAATGCTGCACTTGATGCGATTGTTGCAAACTTCTCTGAAGAAGATGCCAACCGCATTAAAGAGATCGAACGTACTACAAACCATGACGTGAAAGCGGTTGAGTATTTCCTGAAAGAAAAAATTGCAGGGATTGAAGAGCTGAAAAATGCAGGTGAATTCATTCACTTTGCATGTACCTCTGAAGACATCAATAACCTGTCTCATGCTTTAATGCTGAAAAATGGCCGTGATGTTTTAATCGCGTCTATGCAACAAATTATCGATTCAATCGTGGCTTTGGCTGAGACTCACGCTGAACAGCCAATGCTGTCTCGTACTCACGGTCAAACTGCCAGCCCAACCACTTTGGGTAAAGAAATGGCGAACGTGGCTTACCGTCTGGCTCGTCAAATCAAACAGTTCAAAAATGTTGAATTGCTGGGCAAAATCAACGGTGCTGTAGGTAACTACAATGCACACTACTCTGCTTACCCAGAAATCAACTGGCCTGCTCACTCACAAGCTTTCGTGGAATCTTTAGGTCTAACTTTCAACCCGTACACCACTCAGATCGAACCGCACGACTACATGGCGGAACTGTTCGATGCACTGCGTCGTTTCAATACCATCCTGATCGACTTTAACCGTGACGTTTGGGGTTATATCTCTCTTGGCTTCTTCAAACAAAAACTGAAAGAAGGCGAAGTGGGTTCTTCTACCATGCCGCATAAAGTGAACCCAATCGACTTTGAAAACTCTGAAGGTAACCTGGGTATTGCAAATGCCGTATTGGCTCACCTGGGCGAAAAACTGCCTGTATCTCGCTGGCAGCGTGACTTAACTGACTCTACTGTGCTTCGTAACATGGGTGTTGGTTTTGCACAAAGCTTGATCGCGTTTGAGGCATGCTTAAAAGGTATCGGTAAACTTGAACTGAATGCTGCTCGTATTCTTGAAGATCTTGACCACGCACAAGAAGTTCTGGCTGAACCAATCCAAACAGTAATGCGTCGTTATAACGTTGAAAAACCATACGAAAAACTGAAAGCACTGACTCGTGGTCAAGCGATGACTCGTGACATGATGGTGAGCTTCGTGAATGGTAATGAGCTTGAAGCAGTTCCTGCTGCAGACCGTGCACGTCTGGCTGAAATGACCCCTGCAACTTATACAGGTAATGCTGCTGACCAGGCAAAACAAATTAAAGACTTAATTTCTAAAATCTAATTTAGATAATTAAGACCAAAAGCGAGGCTCCGGCTTCGCTTTTTTTATTTATAATTATTTTCAACTTTAAAACAAAACGACAGATAACAAGATGATAGATCATCGATTGAGCGGCAAACATTTGATCAGCCTGGGGGTTTTGGTGGCTGCGATCATTGTTGCCAGCATTCAGCCTCTGGAAATGCAATCCTATTTACTGCATCAGACCGGTACCCTATTTATGATCGGTATGCTGATTTTCTGCCTGTATAAAATCGGACTCAGTTTTCTTAGTTTTAATCTGTATATTCTGTTTTTATTCATCCATATCGTTGCAGCACATTATCTATATTCTTATGTGCCTTATAATGACTGGATTCAGACACTGTTTGGCTTTGACCTAAATGCTCTCATAGGCTGGTCTCGCAACATGTTTGACCGTTTTGTGCATCTGGTTTTTGGCCTGTTGCTCTATCCTGTTTTTTATCGACTGTTTCAGGTCTGGTTACCCCAGCAAAAACCATTCACCATTTTTCTTTTAGTCATTCAATTTGTGATGGCAACCAGTCTGATTTATGAATGGATTGAATGGCTGATCGCCATTGGCTTATCACCTGAACAGGCGGAAAGTTATAACGGCCAGCAAGGTGATATGTGGGATGCCCATAAAGATATATTATTAGCGACAGTTGGGGCGATGTTTACTGGTGGATTGATGTTAATTCCAGCAAATAAAAAAGCCCACTAAAGTGTAATGCCAGTCAGTTAAGAGATTGACTGGCATTTTTTTGGGTATTTCTGTGGTTTCCCTTTCACAACTCGTGGGTAGTTTCTACTTCTTTTTTTCGGTAAAACATACCTTTTAGATTTTTCCATT